>JACYMC010000023.1 GCA_015272195.1 Candidatus Sericytochromatia bacterium | reverse complement strand
GGACGCGCAGAAAGAGGGGGTCAAAGCGCAGCTGGTCATGGTCGTTGAGATCTTCATAACCGGCTGCCAGACCGTAAATGCGCTGGGCCAGGAGTTCCTCAACAGTAAAGTCCACATAACCGGCAGCACGATGGTCGGTGAAACAGGCGGCCAGACGGGATATGAGGCCCAGGCGGCTATCGGCCTCTTTCAGGAGGAGCAGACCTGCGTCCGAAGTCAGCGCACCGCCTTCAAAATTGACTGTCAGCGGCTCTCCATTTTTGCCTTGAACTTCCCAGGTCTCAGGGTTACACTTCATACAGCTGGCTCCTTTTCTGCGATTTCTGTATGATAACTTTAATCTACAGAAAGGAGCCAGTTTTTATCTACTGATCTGTTTGTGAGAAATGCGGGCTAACTTCAGGGCTGTTGGTTATGCTGCGCTTCGGCCAGGTTCTGAATATGGCTCAGCACCCGCCAGTGAATGCGGTGAATAATAAAATCAGACCAGATGCGCCAGTATTGTGCTGGCCAGATGGCGTGCTCATACCAGGTGGTGCCTTCCAGACGGGTGCCGCCGTTGGCCAGGGGCGTCAATAAAAACTGGCCCTGGCGCGAGCGCAGAAAATTGTCCAGATGCGGGGGATGAATGCCATAGGGGCTGAGTTCATCCATGGTGGCGGGCTGGGCGCTGACGTCAAAGCGCAGCAGACGCGGAGCTTCCCAGACCGTAATCGGCTCAATAAAAGGTCCGGTGCTGAAGACACAATAGCGTACCGCACCCACGCCTGTGCCGCGAATCTCGGCCCGCAGGGGGTAGGCAATGCCGGTTTGCAGCACCCAGTCTGAGGGCGGAGGCAGCTCTGAAAAGCTGACCACATGCTGCCAGACCGTTTCGGGCGGGGCCTCAATCTCGATGGTGGTGCGTACGGCAAACAGGGGCGCGGGCAGATCGGCGGCCCGCTCAAAACCCATCAGCAGGGGCAGCAGCAAAAACAGGGCCAGTCCGGGGCAGGCTGCTGGCCGGCGCTGTTTTTGCATCAGCCAGCCGACCCAGCCGCCCAGTAAAACCAGCGGAATGCCCAGCGGCGCCGCCATGATCAGACAGATCACACCTTCGACGGCCAGCAGCAAAAGCAGCAGGGCAAAGATGCCGACGCTGAGCATGGCTACGCCCAGACAGGCTTTGAGGCTGCGCGGTTCGTTCAGACTGAACAGCAGCACGGCCACCAGACCCATCATAAAGGGCAAGCCGACGAACAGGGCATAACCATACAGTTCCAGCCCTGCCATGAGCAGGCCAATCAGCGGCAGACCCAGCAACACGCTGCTGAGCACGCCCACCAGGGCACTGCCCGGCGCACTGCGGGGAAAAAAGGCCTGCCAGCGTGAACTGGGGTTTTTGCCGTGCTCTTCTATAGATCTCTGGGCTTCAGACCGGGCGGGCCACAGGGCCAGCAAGAGAAAAAACAGCAGATTGATCAGGGGCACAAAAAACAGCACACAGAGCCCCAGCGGCAGTGCCGCTGAGCGCAGGCGCTGCAGGGTCAGTCCGATGCCGAAGGCAATAAAAGGCAGGGCCGTCAGCAGCAGCATCAGCCAGAGTTCTGGGGCTGCGGCAGCCGTGTTTTCGAGACTGGCATTGATGGCCGGATGATAAAAGTAACTGGTGGGGTACCAGACGGTCTCAAAGCCCAGCAGGGCGGTGAGGCGATCCAGATTGTATTTGATGCCCAGCAGCAACACGCCCCAGAGCAGATAAGGCAGGCGGTCAACGCGGCCCTGCCATTGCCAGAGTTGTTTCAGATGCATGCGGACACCTCGCTTGTGGATTCAGATCGCCAGCAGGTTGCCAAAACGGGTCAGACTGTCTTCGAAGTAGAGCTTGATGGTGCCGGTGGGGCCGTGGCGGTGTTTGGCCACAATCACCTCGGCGGTGTTTTTGTCGTTGGAGTCGGGGTTATAGTATTCGTCGCGGTATAAAAACATCACGATATCGGCGTCCTGCTCAATGGAACCTGATTCGCGCAGGTCCGAGAGCATGGGGCGTTTGTTGTTGCGTGACTCCACCGCACGGCTCAACTGGCTGAGGGCCACCACCGGCACGTTCAGTTCACGGGCCAGCTGTTTGAGCGAACGCGAAATTTTGGAGACTTCCTGCACGCGGTTTTCGCTGTTGCCGGTTTCCATCAGCTGCAGGTAGTCGATGATCACCAGGCCCAACTCCTTGTGTTCGGCCTTGAGGCGGCGGCATTTGGCGCGCACCTCACCGGGTGTGATCATGCTGGAATCGTCGATATAAATCGGGGCTTCTGAGAGCTTGGCGATGGCGTTTGAGAGGTTCTGCCAGTCATCGGTATGCAGGGTACCTGATTTCAGGGCCCGTGAGTTCATTCCGGACTCCATACAGAGCATGCGGGTGATCAGCTGCTCTTTGGACATCTCCAGGTTAAAGATCGCCACGGGCTTGTTGATCTGGGTCGACATATTGACCCCCACATTGAGGGCAAAGGCTGTTTTGCCCATGGCCGGACGGGCCGCAATAATGATCAGGTCTGAAGGTGCAAAACCGCCGCCGAGCAGCATATTGAGGTCCGTAAAACCGGTCGACATATTTTTGCGCAAAAAAGCATCCGGGTCGTTATAACCGCGCTCAAGCTCTTCAAACAAGCTCCAGAGACCGGTGTTGATATGTTCCAGGCCTTCACCCAGGCGGTGCTGACCAATTTCAAAAATGGTCTGCTCGGCCTGGTTGAGCACGGCCCCGATTTCTTTGGACTCCTGATCAAAGCCCATCTCGACAATGCGGGTGCCGGCCCGGATCAGCTTGCGCAGAATGGCATCCCGTTCCACCAGCTGGGCATAATAATCGATATTGGCCGTGGTCGGAATGCTGTGGACCAGGTTCATGATATAGGCAATACCCCCAGCGCGCTCGAGCTGGTCTTTGGCGCGCAAGGCATCGATCAGGGTGACGTAGTCAACGGGCTGGCCTTTGCCAAACAGCTCGCGGGCTTGCTCAAAAATCAGGGCGTGGGCCGGCAGATAAAAATAATCGGGTTCTAAGAGCTGAATGACACGGCCCAGGGCGTGGCTGTCGAGAATCAGCCCCCCCAGAACAGCGATTTCAGCATCTTTGTTGTGGGGGGGCGTGCGTTCAATCAGCGTGGGGACGCTGTCATGCATCAGCGGTTTCGTCGAGGCTTTCTTCTTCCGGTGCATCAGACTGAACGTTCAGTTTCAGGCTGGCGCTGACTTCGGGATGCAGTTTGATATTCACCTTGTGTACACCCACCACCTTGATGGGGCTGGGAATTTCAATCTGTTTGCGGTTGACTTCGATCTGGTGCTGGGCAACCAGCAGTTCCATCACTTCTTTGGTGGTGATGGTGCCATAGAGACGGCCTTCTTCACCCACTTTGGCGGTGGCTTCCAGGGTCAGGGTTTCAATTTTGGCGGCCAGGGTCTGGGCGTTCTCACGGATGGCAGCTTCTTTTTTGGCACGGGCTTTTTTGCGGTCTTCGTAGTGCTTTTCAACGTTGGCCGTGGCGCGAACGGCCAGGTTGTTGGGCAGCAGGTAGTTGCGTGCATAGCCTTCAGAAACGTTTACCAGTGAGCCGTTAATGCCCAGCTCGTGGTGATCTTTGGTCAGAATGACTTTCATGAATAAATCCTCTCAGAAACTAAGATACAGATGTATATGATGTATTTTAAATATTCGATTCATTATAACAGCATTTACGCCTCTGAATCAGAATACAAAAGATGACGAGATGGCGACAGTGGTTTTGTCAAAATTGCTGTCCTGTGGCAGGGTATTGATCAGCACTTTCTGACGCCGGCCCAGTTCAACGGTCAGGTTCGGAATAATGGGGTTGTCATACGACAGCTGCACCATAAAACCGGCCATATCGCCGACTTCATCGGGTGAACCCTCAAAAAGCTCACCGTTTTGCAGGGTAAAGGGTGACTGTACGGCAAAGAGCAAGCTGGGAATGTTCACATCGGCCCATTCCGGGTTCATCTGCTTGAGGTTGCTGGGCGTGGAGAAGTAAACCCCACCAATCACCTGCTGATAGGTTTTTTCGCTCTCAAACTTGCCGCTGCCGCCGAGGCTGAAACCGCTGAAGTTCCAGTTGGCGTTGGTGGCAGCCCCACGGAAGTCAAATTCATTGGCCAGACCACGAAAAGTGGCCTGGGTACTAACGCCAAAGACATCGTTGCCGATATCCAGAATGGCGGTGTGGTTGTGCAGGGTATCCAGTACGGGCTCACCAATAAAGATGGCCTGGTCACCTTCGGAGATAAGCTTCAGACGCGCCCAGCCAAAGTTCAGCATGGCCTGGGCCCAGAAGACGTCAGGACTGGCAGCGACTGCGCCACTGAACACCCCTTCACGGACCTCTGCACCGGCAATAAAGCTGTTGGCCAGACGAATACCGTAGCTATTGCCGTTGCGCATGTTGGGAATTGCACGGCTGACGGCAGAGCGGTCCAGGATGCCGACAATACTGTTACCAAACTGGTGAGATACGGATGAAAACGGTGTGATCAGGCGGGTCACGCCCATATAACCAAATTTAACGCGGGGCGATAAAAAGCCGCCCACGCGGTGGTCAAACCAGGCTTCACCAAAGTTGACCCCGACGTCACGGTTTTCTTTGAATTGCGACTTTTCGTTTGGGGTGCCGCCGTCGCGTTCTTCCTGGGTGGAAGAAAAACTGCCGGTCAGAGCCGAGTGAATGGTGGTGCTTTCGGTGGCTGCAATGCGCATGTTCAATGAAAAGTAGGTGCTGTAGCCGGGACGGAAGTTGTCTTCAAACACGTCTTCGGCCCCAATCGAGATCAAGCCGCCAAAGCGCACCGAACCCATGTCTTCTTTGAGCTTGGCCAGCGAGTTTTCAAGCTCACGGATTTTCTCAGCCTGATCGCTTTGCTGCTGTTTGATGGTTTCAAGTTCCTGCTGAAACTCCTGGTGCAGGGTTTTCATGGTTTTGAGGTCTTCGAGAGTGATATTGCCAATACGGCGCGTCAGATCCTCGACCTGAGACAACTGGAGCATGACCTTATAAAAAGCGGCTGCGGCTTCATAACGGCTGATTTGACGGGTGCCACGGAATGTTTTGTCCGGGAAGCCTGCCATGACGCCGTATTTTTCGACCAGGTCACGTACGGCGGTCGAAGCCCAGTGCTCAGCGGGCATATCGGTGAAGCCATCCGCCAGCTGGGCCTGACCAGAAGTGGGAAAGAGGGCAATCAGACTGGCACTCAACAGTGCGGCCAATGAAGTTTTGATACTACGCAACGCTACATGCTCCTTACTTTAATAAACTGGGGTCAGCCAGTGTTTGTAGTGGGGTTCTTTGCCTTTGACAATTTTAAAATAGGTCTTTTGCAAATGACGGGTGATGGGGTAGTTCTGACCGTCACCCACGGGACGCAGATCCACTTCCCGGATGGGGGTAACTTCCACGGCCGTGCCGGTAAAAAAGGCCTCGTCAGCCGTGAGAATCTGTCCGACAGTCAGCGCGCCGATATGCACTTCATATCCCAGATCACTGGCCACTTTTAAGATGGTGTCACGGGTGATGCCTGCCAGAATCGAGGCGTTGATGGGGTTGGTGTAAATTTTGCCGTCTTTGACCAGAAAAATATTTTCACCGCTGCCTTCGGCCAGATCGCCGTGTTCATTGAGCAGCAGGGCTTCATCAAAGCCTCTGTCTTTGGCGTCCATCACGGCCAGCATGGAGTTCAGGTACTGACCGGTAGCCTTGGCCATCACCGGAAACATCTGAGAGTGAAACTTTTTCCAGCTGGTAATGGTGACGCGCACGCCTTTTTCGAGGCTTTCAGCACCCAGATAGGCGCCCCAGGGCCAGACGCCGATATGCACTTCGATATTTTCGCGATCCGGGTAAACCCCCAGACGGCTATAGCCGACAAAAGCGATCGGGCGGATGTAGCAGTCTTTGAAACCATTCTGACGAATCACTTCCAGCACACCGGCTTTGAGCTCATCAAAGCTGTAGGGCATTTTGAAGCGATAGACTTTGGCCGAATCAAAAAAGCGGTGAAGGTGATCGTCCAGGCGAAAAATCATAGGGCCATGATCAGACGCGTAAGCCCGTATGCCCTCAAAGATCCCACTGCCGTAGTGCAGCCCGTGGGTCATTACGTGAACCTGGGCCTCTTGCCAGGGAATAATGCGGCCATTTGACCAGATTTTACCGTTTTCAGGAAACATGCCAACGCTCCCGGTTTTTTGCGTTTCAAAGAAGCAGACTCTATTATATACAACTTTTGCCCAAATGACTTTTGCCCACCCCTGACTTACCTGAACTTTTGCAAAATTAGCCTGTCTCTGGCCCTTTCAAAACACCATCTTTAAACTTCGGGTTTCTTGGGTTATAATAGCCGAAAGGGCAGGCCGTGAGCCTGTGCTTTTTTGTGTCTTGACACGGTTTAAAGTTAATTTTTTAAGCGACGCTTCGAATTCTGTTCGACAGGCGTTTATTTTTTTACCATCCGATTTTGATGGCAACGATGAGGAAATGGCAGGCTATCGGGTATGAAACTAGCAAGTACGTTTACAGAGGCAATCCGCCAGATTGAACGCGAAAGAGGCGTGAGCGCCCAGAGCATTGTGGAAGTGATTGAATCCGCACTGGAAGGTGCCTATAAAAAGAAAATGATCGAATTGGGCAAGCTCGACAAAGACTCTGAAGTGCTGATTTCAATTGACACTGCCCAGGACAATGAAGTTCGGATTCGTGTGGTCAAAGAAGTGGTGGACGGAGAGCCAGCGTCAGTGAACCAGATCTCTCTGGCAGAAGCCCACAAACGCTTCCCGGACGCGGTGGTGGGTGAAACCATTAAGCAGGAAGCCCATCTCTCTTCGAAAGAGTTTGAAAAGCTGGCCACCCAGGTGGCCCGCCAGGCCATTACCCAGCGACTGCGCGAAGCCGAAAAAAAAGCCATTCTCGAAGAGTATCGGGATCGGGTGGGAACCATGCTGACCGCTACCGTACAGCGTCTCGAAAAGAAAAATGTGATTGTTAAGCTCAACAATAAATCCGAGCTGGTTTTGCCTGCTTCTGAGCAGCTGACCAACGATCGTTATCGTTTTGGTGATAAAGTACGTGTTTATCTGTCTGAAATCCGTGAAAGCAACCGAAACCCGCATATTGTGATTTCGCGGGCGCATGCCGGGCTGGTGCGCTGCCTGTTTGAAATTGAAATTCCTGAAGTGGCCGATGGTACGGTGGTGATCAAGTCCATTGCCCGTGATGCAGGATTTCGTACCAAGATTGCCGTGATGTCAGTTAAGGGCAACGTGGACCCTGTGGGGGCCTGTATCGGTTCACGTGGCTCCCGTATTCACCCGGTGATTGACGAGCTGAAGGGCGAAAAAATTGACGTGGTGCGCTGGAGCGAAGATATGCCGACTTTTATCACCAACGCCCTCAGTCCGGCCAAGGTGGTGCAGGTTAAGTATAACGCCGAAAAAGAAGATGCTCTGATTGTCGTGCCCGACGATCAGCTCTCACTGGCCATTGGGCGTGAAGGCCAGAACGTGCGTCTGGCCGCCCAGCTGACCCATTGCCATCTTGATATTGTGACCGAAAGCCAGTTGCGCAAGCAGAAGGCCGAAATTCAGCAGGCCATGCAGGATCAGCTTAAACTGCCCGAATGAAAAAAGGATTGCGTCGCTGCGCCCAGTGCCGGATTATCAATGACCGTCGCCTGATGCTGCGCTGGGGCTTCGACGGTCGCAGCTGGTATTTTTGCCTGCACCGGGATTGTCTGGTGCGGGCACAAAAAAACAAGCATCTGAAACAGGCGCTGCAAGCCGGTGACGGCATGTCCTGGCTGGCAAGACAAACCCAAAAGCTTCTGCGCTAACCTCTCGGAACACAGCCATAAAGCATGTTATACTGTCTGGCAATAAAAGATGTTCGTGCCGTACGTTTGATTAAAATGGTGAATTCGACATCATGTACCTCAGCGCCTGTATTTTGACAGTATCTGGACCGCGAGTGGCACGCCTCTGCGTGAGATGCCTTGATCAAGCCAGGATCAGGCCAGCTTGCGCGCGAAAACTGAAAGATAGAAGAAGTAAAGCCGCATGAGTAAAACAAGAGTCTCCAAAGTCAGGAACGAAATTCAGGCTGAACTCGGCGTTGAGCTGTCTTATCACAAGATAGCCGATATGTGCCGCCAGCTGAATATCGCCTTTAAACCCCATGATGAAATGGGCATTCACTACAATTCGGTGATTGCCGAAAGCGACGCCAGCCGTTTGATCAATTCTTTTCGTCACCAGTTGAGTGGCAAGTCCGGGCCTAAATCCTCTGCATCGGCCCCATCTAAGCCCGCGCCCCGTCTTTCGGCAGCGCCCCAGCAAACCGAGGCCCGTCCGTCCAAATCACCTGAGAGTCATAACAGAACGACATCCCCCCGGCCGCCCCAGCGTGAGCCGGAACGTTCTGCTGCCCCCCAGCGTGCCGCAGCCGGTGGCGCGCGTCCAGAGCCTGCACAGCGCAATGATTATCAGGCGCGTGCAGGGCAGCGCCCCCAGCAGGAACAGCGTTATACCGGCGGCGGTCAGGGGCGTTCTGCGTCTCAGCGTCCAGCCGGCGGTGGCCCGTCCGGCCGCAGTGGCGCTTCCGCGGCTCCCCGCGGTTCAGCACCGCCTTCGCGGGGTGGTCAGCGCGATTTTCGCCCGTCGTCAGGCCCTTCTGATCAACGCCGTAACGCCGGGCCGTCGGGTGGCCCCGGCCGCTCCGGTGGACACCATCAGCGTCCGGCCTTTGGTCCCGGAAGTCCGCGCAAGGGCAAACGCTCCAAGTACAAACAAGAACAACGCAAACAACATCAGCAACAACAGCGGGAGAACCAAGTGCCTCTGCCTCCTGAAGAACGGATTATTGAACTGCACCACAACATTACGGTGGGCGAACTGGCCGCTAAAATGAGCGTTCCGGCTGCTGAGGTCATCAAGGCGCTTTTTATGAAGGGCATGATGACCACGGTCAACCATGTTCTGGAGCTGGAAACCGCTGAAATGGTCGCCCAGGAGCTGGAGTATGAGGTCCTGATGCCCTCAGCCAGCGATAAAAAAGAAGCGGTGACGGTCAAGGTGGCTCCCGCACCGACCCTGACCAACGAAGATCCTAAAAAACTCAAACCCCGTCCCCCTGTTGTGACCATTATGGGTCACGTCGACCACGGTAAAACCTCGTTGCTGGACTATATCCGAAACGCCAAGGTGACCGAGGGTGAAGCTGGTGGCATTACTCAGCATATCGGGGCCTATATGGTCGATGTGGGCGGTAAACCCATTGCCTTTCTGGATACACCCGGTCATGAAGCCTTTACCGCCCTGCGCGCCCGTGGCGCCCAGGTGACAGATATTGCCGTGCTGGTGATTGCGGCCGATGACGGCATCAAGCCCCAGACCATTGAGGCGATCAACCATGCCAAGGCCGCCAAAGTGCAGCTGATTGTAGCTGTCAACAAAATGGACACACCGGGTGCAGACCTGGAGCGCGCCAAACAGCAGCTTACTGAGCATGAACTGATTCCTGAAGAGTGGGGCGGTGACACGGTGATTGTGCCTGTTTCAGCCAAAACCGGTCAGGGCGTTGACGACCTGCTGGAAATGATTCTGCTGGTCTCTGAAATGCTGGAACTCAAAGCCAACCCCGATCGCCGGGCGGTGGGCGTGGTGATTGAGTCCAAACTCGACAAAGGCCGGGGTGCCGTGGGTACCATTCTGATTCAGAACGGCACCCTGAAACAGGGTGACGCCTTTGTGGTTGGCCCTGTGCACGGGCGTGTCCGCGCCATGGTCAATGAGCGTGGCAAGCAGATCAAAAAAGCCGGGCCGTCAGTGCCCGTTGAGATCATCGGTTTTCAGGATGTACCCACTTCAGGCGACCTTTTTGAGGTGGTTAAATCCGACAAAGAAGCCAAGGCTCTGGCGGCACAAAAGCGTGAGCAAATGGACGAGCAGGCGCGCAGCAGCAACAGCAGTGGTCGCACGAACCTTTCCAACCTCTATGAAAACATGCAGGATGGCAAAGTCAAAGAACTGAATCTGGTCGTCAAAGCCGACGTACAGGGTTCTGTAGACGCCATTAAGCACTCTCTTGAGCGCCTGCCGGGCGACAAGGTTCAGCTGCGCATTCTGCACGGTGCTACCGGCGATATTTCCCAGTACGACATTATGCTTGCAACGGCTTCAGATGCACTGGTGGTCGGCTTTAACGTGAAGGCCGACAGCAACGCCGAGCGTGTTGCCCAGCAGGAACAGGTCGAAGTGCGTTATTACGATATCATCTACAAATTGATTGAAGATATTGAAAACGCCATGGAAGGTCTGCTTGAACCTGAAATGGTCGAAGTGGCGATCGGAGCGGCTGAAGTGCGTGCGGTCTTTAAAATCAGCAAGCTGGGTACGATTGCCGGCTGCTACATGGTTGAAGGCCGCTGCGAGCGCAGTGCCCGTGTTCGCGTGGTGCGTGGCGGTGAAGTGATTCACACCGGCCGCATCTCATCGCTGAAGCGTTTCAAAGACGATGTCAAAGAAGTCAGCACCGGCTATGAGTGCGGTATTGGCGTCAAAGACTATAACACCCTGCAGGAAGGCGATCGCCTGGAGTTCTTCCTGATTCAGGCCCGTCACGAAGTTGCCAAGGCCCGCTAAAACATGAGCCGGCCAGCCCTGGTGCTGAGCGCCCTCTGCTTTGTCTGGGGGGTGCTGGCACAGCCGGCACTGGCTTATCAGGCCCAGGTGCAGCAGCCCAATGTCTCCTTGCGCAGTATGCCTGATCTCAGACATGGTAAGGAGCTGCAGCGTTTGACGCCCCAGCGTGCAGAAGTGCTGAACTGTATCTATGCCAGCGACAGCAGTGTCTGGTGCCTGATCCGTCCAGCGAGCGGTGGCCCTGGCTGGGTTCAGGCCCGTTTTCTGGACCCGGCACTTAAAGCCAATTTTCCGCTGCGCCTGAGCGATCTGCCCGCTTTATTGCTGTTTGAAGCGGCACACAATCAGCTGCGTCATCAAAAGGCGGGTTCGGCACAGAGCGCAAGGGTGCTCCTGACCCTGGACATGGCGCTGATGAAACAGCGCTGGGAGTCCATGCGTCATCGGCTCAATTTTCTGGAGATTTCGCGGCGGGCCAGGGTGCCCGTTTCTGAGACTGAAATTCAGCAGGTGCAAGCTGAAATCAAAGTGCTGGAGCAGCGCTTTCAGCAGGTGTTGGCTGAATGGCTGCGTCTGCCCGGCTGAAGATGTATTCAGAAGCTGAGCTGATTGCGCGTGCGCGGCGCTTTCCCCGTTTTCACCGGCAGTTGACCCTGGGTATCGACGATGATGCCGCCTTATTGCAAGCTGTTGAGCAAACCCTCGTCTGGTCGGTGGATACTCTGGCAGAAGACACCCACTTTTTGCGCAGCATGCCGCCGGCTGAAATTGGCTGGAAGGCCCTGGCCGTTAATCTGAGCGATCTGGCCGCCATGAACGCCCGTCCGGTGGCCGCTTTGCTTTCGCTGAGCCTGCCACCGGATCTGTCCACAGGCTGGATCAAAAGCTTTTTTGAAGGTCTGGAGGCCGCCTGTCAGACCTATCAGGTCGATCTGGCCGGGGGAGACACCGTGCGTCAGCGGGATCTGATCAATCTTTCAATTTCGGTGCTGGGCCAGAGTGCACGCCCCTTTACCCGTCAGGGGGCCAGGGCGGGTGATTTGCTGGTGCTGAGCGGCACGCTCGGGGCTTCGGCAGCGGGGCTCTGGGCCTATCAGCAGGGTCTGCAGCATCCGGAGCTGTGGCAACGGCACTGGCATCCAGTTCCCCGTTTTGATATCGCTGCGCTGCTGGACAAATACTGCACGCGTGTGGCGGCGTTGGATACCAGCGACGGCTTGTTGCGCTCGATTCAGATTTTATGCCACCAGAATCAGCTGGGCTGCCAGATTCAGCTGGCCGATTTGCCGGCAGCTCCTGAGCTGAATGCACTGACCGTTTCAGTCGCACAGCGCCAACACTGGGTGCTGAACGGTGGCGAGGACTTTGAGCTGCTTGCGGCGGTGCCCGCCGCGTCGGTGCCGGCCTTGCTGGATGCCGCTGCCGGTGACTTAAGCGTTATTGGCTGCTTAAGCGCCCTGCCCGAGATGCTGCTGCAGGATGGCGATCAAAGCCGTGAGCTGACGGCACTGCTTTCAGATTTTCAGCACTTCTGAAAGCGCTGCAGCCGAAACAGGGATAAATCCAGGCCGGGGTCCTGATCCTGGATTTCGCGCAGCACCAGCTCTCCTATCACGCTGCTGAATTTGAAGCCGTGTCCTGAACAGGGGCTGACCACCAGCATATCCGGTGAGTGGGGAGGCCGGTCCAGAATAAAATGATGGTCCGGGGTGTTGGTATACATGCAGACCTGGCTCTGGGCTGGCGGGCCGCTGACCTGCGGAAACCACTGTTGCACCAGTTGACTGATTTCGCCCAGTTCTTCAGCTTCGGCAGCGGCTGCTTGCAGAATGTCGGGTGATGACAGGGGCCTGCCGGGTACATGGATGGCCACTTTGAAGCCCAGGCCCGTATCCGGGAAGCCATACAGATACTTTTCAGGCTGGTATTCAAGCAAAAATATCGGAAAGTGTTCAGGTTGAAAGGGCTTTGAATCAGGCAGCGAAAACCAGAACAGCAGTTGCCGCGTGACCTGCAGTGGCAGTGTGGGCTGCCATTGCGGCAGCCAGGCGCCTGTGCTCCAGACCACTTTACGGGCTTCGATCAGGCCTGTTGGGCTTTGCAGACAAAAGCCGCCGCGTGCCAGGGGCTCCCAGTTGAGCAGGGGGCTGTGCATCCGAATGTGGGCGCCGGCAGCGGATGCATCGTCTAAAAAGGCCTGAATACAGGCTTCTGGATGCAGCAGGCCCGCCCGTGGCTCATAAATGCCGGTGATGTTATCTGGCAGGGCAAAGGCCTTAAAGCGTGCCTGGATATCTGCGGCACAAAGCTGCTGATGGGGCAGCGACCACTGCTGCGCGCTGCGTAGACAGCCCTGAATCAGATGACCGTCAGCGGGTCCCAGCATCAGGCCGCCGGTCAATCGCCAGAGCTTTTGCTCGGGATGCCTCTGCTGCAGGGCATCCCACAGGCGGTAAGCTTCCTGCAGCAAAGGGACATAGGCCGGGTCTTCAAAGTAGGTTTCGCGAATGACACGGGTGTCACCATGTGAAGAACCCCGCTGATGCGGACTGTGAAACTGTTCCAGCCCGATCACCTTCAGACCGGCACGCGCCAGTGCAGCCAGACTGGCGCTGCCCATGGCACCCAGCCCAATCACAGCTACATCAAACATATCCTGTTCCTTTCAAGCCAAAAGCAGCCGTGATATCACGGCTGCCTGTGCTAAGTATTTGCCTATCTGTAATAGGGTGAGCGGTAAGCGTTCATCATCTGCATCTGGGCCGCAGCCTGGGGGTGCAGAATGCTGTAAGGCACTTTGACAAAGCGCTTGGTGTCCAGTCCGCGGTGTTCTTCACCGTAGAAGAAGATTTTGCCATCGACGCTGCTGCGGCTGAAGCCACTGTTCTGGGCGCTGTACTGGCTCTGGAGCGGGGCATAGGCCACGTCCCGTTTGTTGATGCCCAGAATCTGCTTGCTGGCGGGATCAAACTTCAGCAGGTACAGTTCACCACGCTCAACAGAAACTTTCAGATCCACATAGAAGGCAAATGCACCTGCCACGGTCCGGGCAAAGTTCATGCTGCGGGTTTCATACTCTTCAGCACTGGCCGGCACCTTGTTAAAGGTCAGACGGGTTGCATCATACATGGCGGCAATGTTTTCAGCCGGGCTGGCATGCTTGCCCTGGCTCCAGCCTGTGACGTTCAGGTTGGCGGTTTCACGGATCAGGTTGGCCATCACGTTGGGGTTGACCAGCAGACCGGCGTCAGCCAGCTGTTTAAAAAACAGATCGGCTTCAGACGGAGGCGGTGCCGGCTTGGGGGGCTCAGGCTTGGGCGGCTCCGGTTTGGGCGGCTCCGGTTTGGGTGCAGGCGGTGCCGGTTTGGGCGGCTCAGGTTGCGGCGGTGCCGGCTTGGGGGGCTCAGGCTGCGGGGGGGCAGGCTGGGGCGGTGCAGGCGGCAAAGGATTGGGCGCAGGCGGCTGCGGATTGGGCGCAGGCGGCTGTGGGTTGGGCATGGGCGGCTCCGGGTTGGGCGCAGGCGGCTGTGGATTGGGTGCAGGGGGTTCGGGATTTGGATTGGGTGCAGGGGGTTCGGGATTTGGATTGGGGGGCGGGCAGTCTGCGGTAGCGCCCGAAAAACGCATAAAAGCAGCGGCTTCAACGCACGGATCAACCGGTTGGGGTAAACTGCGACCACAGGCCGAAGTCATCAGCACGGCGGCTGCAAAAGTGGATACCAGACAAAGACGGTGCAGTTTCATCATATTTTCTCTCCCTACAGCTAAGACCGACAATTGAGTATGCATATCTTTTAGAAAGCCCGCATCACAAGCTTGTGACAAAAACCTTGGGCTTAAACAAATTTTAAACCCATAAAAATCTGTCGATAACTAAAGGAAGATCCAGACCGTGACCAGCCAGATTTGCAGCAAAACCCAGGGCCAGTAGAGGGCTTTGGGCACAATACTGCGTTTGAATTTAAGCCAGAAAATCTCCCGCTGCGATAAGAATACAAAGTACATGGCGACCGTGATGATGGCCAGATAAACGATCATATAGAGGTAATCCACATACAGCAGCTGCTCAACGGAGAGCATGCTCTGACGCACACGGGCATGGGCCAGCAGCAGCGGAAAATAAAGCCCGATCACCGGGCCAAAAATATCCAGCGGACGGTAGAGATGGGCCTGGTCGTGGGTGGTTCTGACAAAGACGGTAAACAGCAGCATCAATACGGTGACCAGGGCCATCAGCTCCACCAGAAAGCTGCCCCACAGACGGCGCTGAATATCCAGATTAAAGCGCAGCTCGGGCAGGGCGCTGCTGTTGTCAGCGCTGAGTGAAAGGGCGCCAAAGTCTGTGGGGGGTTCATAAAAGGCATAGCTGAAATAGCTTTGCATCACGCGCCAGCCGTCAATAAAAAAGCCTGGCTCCAGACCCATCTGTGTGCCAATATTGCGATAAGATTCCAGCTCGGGCAGCAGGGCCACCCGCCGGGTGAAGGCCGGTTCTGGAATCATGCGGATTTCGAGGTTTTCGGCGTTCAGCGGGTAAGCATAGTGCTCCAGCTGCTGTTTGAGGCGCAGCTCAAAACTGCGGCCCTGAATCCGGCTCTGATTCAGATGGCCGCCAAAGCTATTGCCCCAGGTGACGGAGACGGCATTGGGAAAGAAAATGGGGGTCCAGGTGACTTCGCTTTCGCCCCGCCGGGCCCGTTGCCAGATATAGCCAGAGACTTTGAAGGTGTCAGCGGTTTCAAATTCCAGGCTGCGAATCACCAGTCCGGTGGGAATAAACTGAATGTCATTATCAGCTGTTTCGGGATCACTGGCTGGCAAGCTGTCACTGTCTTCGCCGGCGTCGAGACTGACGGCGGAGCGGTAGCGGTAAAAATCAGTGGGACTCTGCAGCAGACTGGCCTCGGGGGCATAGTGGGGGCTGTGCAGCGTCTGATACCAGATAAAACCAATGTTCAGCAGCAGGGTAAACGACAACAGAAACGAGGTGCGCTTAAATTCAATGCGCTGAAAACGTTCAATATGCATCAGCAAGAGCAGAATCAGGAGCAGGGTAATCGAGCCCAGAAAAAACAGCAGCGCGTGTATCCGTTTGAGATAGGGAATATGCAGAATTTCGTCAGCGTGGCAGGAGAGACCGGCAATATACGGGGTCTCGGCGACAGGCTCCGAAAAAATCCAGCTCAGGTGCTGGGGCTCCTGGAGCCGGTAAAAACCGCTGCCGGGGTTTTGCAGTAGCTGCTGGCCAATGCGGGTCAGTGCTTCAGTGTCGTGGCGCTGAATTTGGTGACCAATCAGTACCCATTCCCGGTTGGGGTGGTGCAGGTAGCGGCCCGTATCGTCCACCAGAAACAAAAAACAGGCGGAGCCCACGGCGTAGCGGTAGGCCAGATCGCGGATCCACCACAGAGAGCGTGTCGAGTAGGTTTCGCCCGCTGCGGGCGGTAAGACCTGCTGCAATTCATGGGTCAGAGAGCTGGCAATACTGTTCAGCACCGAACGCTGATAACTCAGCGCTTCCTGTTGGCGCTGCTGTTGATCCAGCAGTAGATAAGCACTCAGGCCCAGAAAGCCGCTTAAAAAGAGAGCGCAAAGCCACGAAAGAATGCGGCGAAAGTGCCGGGCCTCGCTGGCCAGCAGCTGATCCAGCTCCTGGGTTTTCATTGGCTTAGTCCGATCGGGTGCTGTCCTGTGGGTCAACAGGGTAAGCACCCAGGATTTTGATCAGGTAGGTGTGATAGCCCATGGCCATCAGACAGTGCTGTACCGCTTCATCCTGCAGTGAACCGATAAAATCCACAAAAAAGGTGTATTTAAAAGGATTCTCAGGCACCGGACGTGACTCCAGCCGGGTCAGGTTGAGCCCGTAACGCGAAAACAGCTCCAGACAGGCCACCAGGGCGCCCGGCCGGTGACGGGTCTGAAAGGCCAGACTGGTTTTTTCGCGCTGCAGGCCTTCAGGGATGTGTTCTGCACGCACAAAGGTCACAAAGCGCGTGATATTGCGGCGTGCCTGCTGGATCTGATCGCGCAGAATCTGCAGGCCATAGTAGTCTGCACACAGGGCCGGGGCAATGGCCGCTTCCTCACGGCTCTGGCGCTGTGCCAGGGCGCGGGCGGCCCCGGCTGTATCAAAGTCCGGCACGGCCACCAGATCGGCCTGGCGAATAAAAGGGCGACACTGAGCCAGGGCCACCGGATGGAAGTAAACCCGCTTCAGCTCTGACGGGCGTACGCCGGGCAGGGTCAGCAGACAGTGCTGAATCGGCACATAGCCTTCGGCGATAATACTGACCGGATGCCGCAGGAGCAGATCCAGATGAACGGCCACATTGCCGGCGATCGAGTTTTCGACGGGCACAAAGCCATACTGGGCCTGGCCTGAGAGCACCGCTTCAAAGACCTGCTCACTGAAGTCAAAGCCCAGCGCTTCAGCTTCCGGGCCATAGTACTGGCGGATGCCCACTTCGCTGTTGGCGCCCCGTACCCCCTGAAAGGCCATTTTCATCGCGCGCCATCCAGTTGATGGCAGACGTTTGTCATGGCATTGATAAAGTCCTGACGGGTCGCGGCTGCGTAAGGGTTGTGGTGATACATATCTTCAAACAACTGCCAGCTGTCGTTTTCAACCGTCAGCAGAATTTTCATCAGGCGGCGGTAGCCCTTGGTGTCAATCGGCAGGGGGCCGGCTTCCAGCTCAATCAGGGTACGCCCCAAAAAATGGGCCAGAAACAGAGAACGGCTGATTTGCTGATCGTGGGCCTCAGGCGTGGTCTCAATAACTTTGAGACCGTGCTTTTCGAGGTAGGCCACCAGATTCTGGTAGCGTGCCGGTTCAATGCGCACTGGACACAGGACCAGCTTGGCGCCAAACAGGGTCTCGGCGGCACTGTCAGGTCCAAACATTGGGTGGGTGGCCAGAATCTCCACGTGTTCAGGCAAATGCTGCAGCATGCTGGCCACGGGCCTGACCTTGACCGAACAGCAGTCGATCACCAGCGTGCCCGGCTGCAGCCAGGGGGCAATGGTCTGCATCAGGGGCTCAAAGGCCGAAATCGGGACCAGGGGCATCACCACCGGGCAGGCGCAGACGGCCTCCAGGCTGGCGGCTTCGGCTCCCAGTGCTTTGATCCGGGGACGCAGTTCTGCGTTCCGCTGATCAAAGATCAGCAGATCAAAATCCTGGGCCAGGTAGCGGGCCAGCAGTTCACCCAGCCGGCCAAAGCCAATGATACCGAGTTTCACTAGCAGGCTTCGTCTGCAGCCTGGTGTACTTCGCGCATCATATCGGTCTGGCGCTTGACGGATTCTTCGTGAATGGTGTGGTAGATTTCTTCGACGTACTCTGGCCGCAGTCCCAGCTGGTCGGCCATCTGCATCTGGCGCTGGATGATTTCATCCATGCGCTTGACCTGCAGGGCCGTGACGTTGTGTCGGATTTTGCAGGCACCAATCTGGCCCACCACCCGCATGCGCTCAGAGAGGGTTTCCATCAGATCCCGGTCCAGTCGGTCAATCTGGGAGCGCAATCCTTGCAGCTCCTGGGCAAAGCCCTGGCTTTCGGTCTGTGGGCTGCGCAAATCCAGCTCACTCAGGATGCGTGAGAGCTGCAGCGGTGTGACCTGTTGCTCCGCATCACTCATGGCCTGATCGGGTGTGGGGTGGGTTTCGATCATCAGGCCTTCAAGGCCCAGATCCATGGCTTTCTGGGCCACGCGGTAAATCAGGGTGCGATCACCGGCAATATGGCTGGGATCGCAGATCACCGGCAGATCCGGAAACTCCCGCTTCAGCTCCATGGGAATCTTCCACATGGGCAGATTGCGGTAGGCGGTTTTTTCGAAGCTCGAAAAACCCCGATGAATCGCCGCCAGCTGGCGAATGCCGGCATTGGCCACCCGCTCAAGGGCGCCAATCCAGAGGGCCAGATCGGCGTTGACCGGGTTTTTGACCATCACGGGGGTATCGGTGCCCTGCAGGGCGTCAGCAATCTCCTGCACCGAAAAGGGGTTCGCGGTGGTGCGGGCGCCGATCCAGAGCACGTCAATGCCGTGCTTCAGCGCGGCTTCTACATGGCGGGCGTTGGCCACTTCCGTGGCGGTTTTCAGACCGGTGGCTTCCCCGGCCTGCTTCAGCCAGGGCAGGGCTTTTTCGCCCATGCCCTCAAAGCTGTTGGGTCGGGTACGGGGCTTCCAGATGCCGGCCCGCAGCAGGTGAATGGGGGTGAGTTGTTTCAGTTGCTGGGCGGCTTTCAGCACCTGCTGCTCGGATTCGGCGCTGCAGGGACCGGCGATGATCATCGGACCCTGATTGACACCCGGCAGCCAGTGGCTGAGGGGAAGAAGGGATTTCATGACTTGCTCTGACCTCGTTTTCTATGACGCGTCGTTCTATTTTACGGCATAAACCAGCATAAACTGTGACAAATTCACAAATCTAGCCTTTGCCAAAAGCCCGCTGGTAGAGCGCAATGCTTTCTCTGACCACTTCATAAGCCGCTTCGGCTCCCAGCATATTGTCTACCACCACTTCTTTGTTTTCGAGTTTTTTATAGTCCTCAAAAAAGCGCTGGATCTCCAGGGCAATGTGTGGGCCGAGGTCTTTGACGTCGCTGATATGGTTGACCGACATATCGTTTTTGGCCACCGCGATAATTTTATCATCGCTTTCATTGTTGTCCAGCATGCGCATCACGCCAATGACCTTGGCTTCAACCAGGCACATGGGCTCAATCGCAACCGATGACAGCACCAGAATATCCAGTGGGTCTTTGTCGTCGCAGTAGCTGTGTGGAATAAAACCGTAGTTGGCCGGGTAGTGTACCGAAGAGTAGAGCACGCGGTCCAGTTTGAGAATGCCGGTGCTTTTGTCCAGCTCGTATTTGGCTTTGGAACCGCGCGGGATTTCAATAATGGCGTTGACCGTCTGGGGAACGTCGTCGCCTGCGGAAATGGCGTGCCAGGGATTAAACAACATGCTTCAGGGCCTCCTTGGGGTTTTGGACTGTATATATTGAAGCAGCTGAGGCAGGCTTTCGCCAGCGGGTCCTGCGATCAGGGTATCGCAGGCGGCGCTGATATGGCTGGGATTGGGGTTAAATTCAACCAGACGGGCCTGGCGGGAGGCCTGATCCAGTAAGCCAGACACAATGCCGACCATGCCAGAGGTGCCCACCACCAGTACGGTCTGGGCTTTGCGCATGGCTTCCAGCGCGCGCTGCAGGCGGCCCTGGTGGTACATTTCGCCAAACCAGAGCACTGCAGGGCGCAGCAGCGCGCCACATTGGCAGTGCACCGGAAAGCTCTCAAAGACGTCCCGTGACACCCATTCGCGCGTGCTGCGCGTACAGCGCAGACGCCAGATGCTGCCGTGCATTTCGAGCACGTTCTGAGAGCCGGCGGCGGTGTGCAGCCCGTCGACATTCTGGGTGATCAGGGTAAAGTCAGCGCACAGGGCTTCGAGGGCCACCAGGGCCCGGTGACCGGGGTTGGGTTGGGCCTGCAGCAGCTGGCGCCGGCGGGCGTCATACCAGCGCCAGACCAGTTCAGGGTCGCGTCGGAAGCCTTCGGGGGAGGCCAGTTCAGCCGGATCAAAGCGCGCCCAGTAGCCGTCGGGGTCGCGAAAGGTTCTCACGCCGCTTTCGGCCGAAATGCCGGCCCCGGTCAGCACCACCAGCGGGGCGCTGCAGTCGATGGCTTTGGCCAGATTTTGCAGTGCCTCAGTGTTCACAGGGGGTGCTCAGGGCTTTCACAGATGATCCAGCAGATCCTTCAGAATCATTTCCATTTTTTGAGAAGATTGCTGAGCCACGTCCACCACTTCCTGGTGGGAGGTAGCTGCCAGGGCGTCAATCACGTGGGTGACGTTGGTGACACAGGAAATACCCAGCACCTTCATGCCCAGGCTCATGGCCCACATGGCTTCGGGCACGGTCGACATGCCCACCACCGCAGCGCCCATATTGCGCAGCAGCTCCAGCTCGCCGGGGGTTTCGTAGGTGGGACCCAGCAGGCCGGCATAGGTGCCGTGGCGCAGGGGCACGCCGGCTTTAAAGGCGGCGCTTTCGGCCAGCTGCATCAGATGGGGGCAATACTGCACCCGCTGGCGCACGCCGCCCTGCAGGTAGAGCGCACGCTGTTCCTCAACTTCGGGCGTCTGAAAATAAATATGGTCGCGGATCAGCACCAGATCCCCCGGCGTGAGATAAGGATGCAGGCCACCGGCTGAGTTGGTCAGCACCAGATGCTTGACGCCCAGGGCGTGCATCAGGGTGATCGGAAACACCACGTTGCGCCAGGGATGGCCTTCATAGCGGTGCAGGCGGCCCCGAAAGACGGCCACCGGGCGGCCTTTGTAATAGCCCAGGCTGACTTCGCCCTTGTGGCCTTTGACCGAAGCCGCCGGAAAGTTGGCAATATCTGAAAAAGGGATATGGATCTGTTCTTCGAGGTCTTCGAGAATTTGCAGGCCAGAACCCAGCACAATGGCGACTTCAGGACGAATGTCGGTCTGGGCAAACAGGCTGTCGCGGGCCGCTTCGGCGGGTGCAAAGATAGGCTCAAGGGTCTCAATGGTCTTCATCTGATTCTCTTTTGTTTTAAAGTTTAAGTCTCAGTATACCGTATTCTGAAACTGCCGGATGCCGCTGCCTTATGTTAATCTGAGGGCATGAAAAAAGTCCTGATTGTTTTTGGCACCCGCCCCGAAATCATTAAGATGTATCCGGTGATTGACGCCTTGCAGCAAGCGCCGGAGTTTGAACCCTTTGTGCTGAATACGGCCCAGCACCGTGAAATGACCGATATGTTTCTGCAAACCTTTGGTATCAGCCCGGATCAGGACCTGAATCTGATGCAGGCCCGCCAGAGCCTGCCGGATCTGAGTGCCCGTATTTTGCAGGCCATCTCGCCCGTACTCGAAGCTGAAGCGCCCGATATGGTCCTGGTGCAGGGTGATACCACCACGGTGATGATGACCGCACTGGCCGCTGCTTATCAGCAGATTCCGGTCGGCCATGTTGAGGCCGGCCTGCGCACGCCGGAACGCTATGATCCCTTTCCTGAAGAAATCAACCGCCGCGTGACCGGGCAGCTGGCCGCCCTGCACTTTGCCCCCACCCAGACCGCTGAAGAGGCCCTGCTGCGCGAAGGCCAGGACCCGGCGACCGTTTTCCGTACCGGTAATACAGTGATTGACGCCCTGCTCAAAACCCACCAGCGTCACCCCGATTATAACTACCCGGCCAGTCTGGGCATGGCCCCCGACACACCTTTTTTGTTGGTCACCGCTCATCGCCGCGAAAACTGGGGCGAGCCCATGGCCCAGATTTGCCAGGCCCTGTTGCAGCTGTGTCAGCAGGAGCCGGCGCTGCAGATTGTGTTTCCGGTACACAAAAACCCGGTGGTGCGTGAAACCGTCTTTCCGCTGCTGCAGAACGCGCCCCGCATTCATCTGGTCGAGCCCCTCGACTATGTGCCTTTGATGGACTGCATCCGGCGCTGCCGGCTGGTGCTGAGTGACTCCGGCGGCCTGCAGGAAGAGGCCCCGGCCCTGGGCAAACCCGTGCTGGTGATGCGCAAAACCACCGAGCGCCCTGAAGGCCTGCACTACGGCACGGCGCGTCTGGTGGGAACCGAAACAGCTGAAATTGTCAGCAATACCCTGACCCTGCTGCGCAACCCGGATGCCTATGCCGCCATGGCCCGGGCCGTGAACCCTTATGGCGATGGCCAGGCTGCAGACCGCATTGTGCAGGCGCTGCGCTGTTATTTTGGTCTCAGCGACACACGGCCTGACCCCTTTGATGCAATCCGCTGAGGCCCGGCGCTGGCTGGCCGGGCAGCTGGCTGCTGCAGGCATTGATGAAGCTGACTATGAAAGCTGCCTCTTGCTGAAAGCGGTGGGTGTGTCGGCTCTGGATTTGCGTACCGCGCCGCATCAGCAGCTGCGCCCCGAACAGCGTGAACAGCTCAGCCACTGGCTGAAGCGGCGACAGCAGCGCGAGCCGCTGCAGTATATTCTGGGCGAAGCCTGGTTTTACGGCCTGCGTTTGCAGGTCAGTCCTGCTGTGCTGATTCCGCGTCCTGAAACAGAGGAGCTGGTCGAAAAGGCTTTGCCCCATTTGCCGCCGGGCGCCCGTGTGGCGGATATCGGCACGGGCTCAGGGGCCATTGCCCTGGCGCTGGCCGCCCAGCGCCCGGATCTGACGGTTTATGCCACGGATATTTCAGCAGATGCTCTGGCGCAGGCCCGTGCCAACGCTGAAGCCCTGGGCTTAAACATTCAGTTTTTAAGCGGTGACACGCTGGAACCCCTCAGACCTTACGCGCCTTTTGAGGCCCTGATTTCCAATCCGCCTTATATCCCACAGCAGAACATTGCGGGCCTGGCCCCGGAGGTCCGCGACTTTGAGCCCCAGCTGGCCCTGACACCGGGCCCGGATGCCCTGCATTTTTACCGATGCTTTGCCGCTGAGGCGGCAGCGTATCTCAGGCTGGGCGGGCAGCTCTGGTTGGAGCTGGAAGCCCCGCTGGCACAGCAAACGGCGGCCCTGTTCAACGCACCGCTGTGGCATGAACTGCAGCTGCTGCGGGATCTCAGCGGGCACTGGCGCTTTCTGACGGCCCGCTCAGGGCCTGCCAGCTGAGATGACGCTGAAGTGAAAGCGCAAACCAAAGCATGACGGATTTCATGCCGGTCTGGGGCACGCTTTTGGGAATGGCTGCGCCTTCACAGCTGCTGATCAGGCGGGTGTAAGCTCTCAGGCGCTCTTCCAGCTCTGGCAGCTGCAGCTGCTGCAGCGCCAGAATCTCGTCGCGGCGAAACTCTTCCAGCAGGCCCAGGCCGGCCACGGCCCGCTGCAAAACGGCGGCCAGATCCTGCAGGGGGTATTTTAACTGCTGCATCAGGCGAATCAGGGGGATATAAATAAAGCGACTGCCGGGAAAGGGCATATAGCTTTCAGCTTTGAGTAAAGCCTGAACGGCTTGCTCCGGGGCGTTTAAGTAAGCATAACAATACCCCATATGTTCCCAGGCCTGCCAGAGCAGCAGCCGATTGAGGGCCTGGGGTTCTGCTTTGCCTGTCAGCACCTGTGCGCAGGTGCTGTCCCAGAGATAAATCATTTCATGCAGGGCCTCTTTGCCGCGCGGCAAAAACAGCACCTGGCTCAGCTGCTCACGGGTGATGGGCTGCTGCTGGAGCGCGGGCAGCAGGGCCTGCCACAGCTCCAGAGCCGGGGCAAACTGCTGCATGCGCGTTTGCAGGCAGGCCAGATTATAGCAGTGCCAGATGCCTTCTGGCAGATCTCTGGCCGCTCGCGTCAGAATCTGGAGCTGAGCCAGCTCAGCGGTTGTCGGCGGACTGAGTTCGACCAGAGATGTACCGTTGCCAAAGCGATACAGGCTGACCGCCACCTGCATGGCCTGTAATCTTAAGCGGCTTTCGGCGTCCTCGGCATTCAGGGAGCCTTGCTGAGCCGCTTGCAGAATCTGAACGGCCCGTCCGGGCTCCATGCGCGAGAGCTGGCGGGCCTGAACCAGGGCTTTGTGGTCCGGTGGCGCCTGCTGAAAAGGCCGCTGTCTGCGGGCGGCAAACACGGCCTGGACCCGCGGAATGATGTCCATTAAGCGCGCAAACTGCCGCTCTGGCGTGTGCCGGGCAATGGCCTGCACGCCGGCAGCAGCCACCTGCTGCCTGAGTTCAGGGTTTTCGAGGTAGTGCGCCAGCTTGTGCTCCAGGTTGTCGCTGTTATACAGCACGCAGGAGACCCCGTCTTCCAGAAAGTCGCCGATCTCCAGATTGTCTTCTTCGATAAACACCAGGGCCCCGCAGGCGGCAGCCTCATAGGTGCGCATGTTCATTTCGCCGCGAATGCTGCGGTTAAACACAATTTTGCTCTGGTTCAGCAGGCGGGTGTAGTCCTGGTCATAATGCTGATCGCTGATCATGACCCGGTAGCGATCGGACAGGGCGCTGAGACGCTCCAGCCAGGTGTTGCGCTCCCTGTGGTAGTGATAGCAGATTTTGCCGGCAAAGGTGATATCGTAAACGCGCGCCAGACCCGGCATCAGGTAGTGGTTGAGCGGGTCATGGGCATAGCAGGGCCACCAGGCACAGTTTTCAAAGCCCTGTTGCTGCAGAATCTGCAAAAACGCCCGGTCGCCGACCACAAAGTCAAAGGCCTCCACATAATCCAGACAGGCCTGTAAATTCAGCGGCCAGTCATGGATCACCCCCAGGGTCGGAAAGGGGCTCTCTTCAATGCCCGGCGGCAGGGGTGTGCCGGCCAGACAGGACCAGATTACAATGTCGGGCGCCCAGTCGGGTGGCAGCTGCTTCAGAATATCCGCAAAGCAGGCTTCTCTGGGGTCATAATAAATGTCGGCTTCCAGGGGCACGGTCTGATGAATTTGGGTGACCCAGATATGGCGCTGGCTGTTGAAGGTTTTGATCTGGGGGGAGGCCTGCAGGCGTCCCAGCAAAGACCCCGAGTAACAGGGTCCATAGAGAATGCGGTAGGGCAAATCAAGCGACTGCATCGCTTCCCAGATAACAGAGCAGGATGGATTCGTGCCATTGTTCGAGAGCAAACCAGGGGTAAGCCTGTTGGATCAGGGCGGCCAGGCGCTGCATCTGGGGCTGCTGTTGCCCGTGCATCAGCATCAGACAGCCCGGCTGGAGGTGGTCTGTGAGGGCCAGAAACTGTCTGAGCCGCAGATCAAAGGGGCCTTCCGGGCATTGAATAGCCGCCAGCTGGTGCGGTGGGGGCTCACTGCTTTTGTTCAGATCGCTTTGTGCTTCAGGACAGTGCGCGGCAATCACCTGCCAGAGGCTGCCGGGATCGGGGTTTTGCAGCCCTTGCCAGGGGAATGGGAATCCCCAGCGTAGCCTGGCTGGCTTTTGATTGTGCAGGCTGTGCAGTGCCAGCCCACGCCACAGAACAGCCAGCTGCTGGCTCCATTGCTGGAGGAACTGATCTTGCTTATCGCCCGGCTCAATGGGCACACAGTAGCGATGTTGTTGCTGCGCCAGGGTGTTTTTCAGGCCTTTGAGCGTCTGCAGATCAGGCAGCTGCAGGTCTGGCTGGGGCCAGGCCAGTTTTAAGCTGGGCATGGGAAAGGGGTGTTTGTTCAAGAAGCTTGCCAGGTCTTGCTGGCAATCGTTTTGCCAGTTCAGCACCAGGCTGTCGAGGGGGTACAGGGTACTGGCGCAGCTGCGTGCCAGGGGCAGGGGCCAGGGCCGCAGGCCTGCGCGCCAGCAGCGCAGACCCAGATCCCAGCCGCCGAAGCGCAGCGACTGAAAGCCCGGCTCTATCGGGAGCCAGGCTTTGCGCGGCAGGCTGAGGTTATGAAAGCGGGTTGCTGTATAGCTCAGCTGGTAATCCTGTTCTATCGGGTAAAAGTTAAATAGCAGCTGATTTTGCTGAACTGCCAGGCCCAGCAGGGTCAGGGCCTGTTCAGGATGAAACTGGCTGCTGCCAACACCCAGCGCGCTGTAAGCCTGTGCGCTCTGAAAGTCCAGATGCTGTTTTAATAAGCTGTTGTGGGGCTGAAAAGTGCTGTCCAGCAATAAGAGGGCCTGGCCCTGCAGCTGGTCATAGAGCGGATTCAGCATTTCTGCCATGCTCGTTTCTGCGGGAAAGCAGTGCAGCTGTTGCTGCAGGCACGCCCCGGTCTGGCTTTCAAAGCGCTGCAGCAGGTCCTGCAGCCCTTCAGCAGGCCCACGATGACACCAGTGCAGCTCCCAGGCTTCAGGCGCGAGATCCTGCTGGCGCAGACCCAGCAAAAAAAACGGCAGGGCGTCCAGGCTGCTGGCATCAGAAAAGGCCGCCACAGACAGTAAGGGAACAGATTGACTCGGCATGTCTTTTATCATAACACTACCTATTTGGGCGCAGCCAGCCAGAGCGAACGCTTGCGCAAAGTCCTGCTTTGCATTAACAATGAAGCAGGGCTGTGCAGGAGGTATGGGGTGCAGGAACAGATGCGGTGGAGCCAGCAGATTCAGCGTCTGGTCAGTCAGGGTGAGTTTCAGCAGGCCTTAAACCTTGTGCGTGCGCGCCTGCAGCAGGAGCCAGAGTCTGCGTTTTACTGGCTGATGCTGGGCAATATCTGGCTGGCCTGTGAGCAATGGCCGGCCGCTCAGCAGGCTTTTGAACAGGCTTTACAGTATGCGCCCGATGAGGCGGGCCTCTGGAGTAATCTGGGCTGGGCCCGGGCGCGGCAGCTGGATGCTGAAGCGGCCGCAGCGGCTTATGCCCGCGCCCTGCAGTTAGAGGCCAATCTGCCCGAAGCCTGGAGCAATCTGGCCAGCCTGCAGCTCAGCCAGGGGCAGTACCCGGCTGCCCGGATCAGTCTGGCGCGTTGCCTGGCCCTGGTCCCACAATATTATCCCGCCTTGCTGCTGCAGAGCCGCCTGGCTTTGCTTCAGGGAGATGCGCCGGCTGCGATTCAGGTGCTGCAGCGCCTGTGTGCGGCCTGGCCTCAGCAGCATGAAGCCTGGCGTGATCTGAGCTGTCTGCAGCTGGAGGCAGGCCAGCTGGACCTGGCTGAACAGACCCTTCGACAGGGGCTGCCACAGGTGGCTTTTAAAGCAGAGCTGCAGATGCTGCTGGGACGGCTGGCTGGCTGGCAGGGCAATCTGGAGGCAGCCAATGCCTGCTATGCCCAGGCCTTGCAAACCCGATCCGACCCGCTCTGGCAATTTGTGGCTGCTATTGGTCATCCTGAGATCTGGTTTGCTGAAGCGCCTGAGGCCCAGCAAAAATATCTGGACCATCTGGCGCAGATCCTGGCGCTGCAACGCCAGCAGCCGCTGGCACCGTTCAGATATCTGCAGGACGGGTTCTGGCTGAATATCGACACCCTCTGGCATCTGGCCTATTTTACGCGTGGCAACCTGCTGCAGTACAAACAGGCCTACGCGGCCTGTTTTGCCCGGCCTGAAACACCGCCACATTTTCCTGTAAAGCCCTGGAATCCACAGAATTTGCTGCATCTTGGCGTGGTGGTCACCGCCCGACATGAGGGTATTTTTTGCCAGCTCGCCCTGGGCCTGTTGCAGGCCTTGACAGCGCACCAGATTCAGGTGACGTTTTTTTGCAAGCCCGATCCCATTCTGTCGCGTTATCCAGCGGCCAGCGTCCAGTTGCCTGCTGCAACCCTGACAGGTCTGGCCGCGCAGATTCAACAGGCAGGGGTGGATATTCTGTATCACTGGGAAGTGGGCAGTGACAGCCGCAACGCCTTCTTGCCTTTATTAAACCCCGCCCCGGTTCAGCTGACGTCCTGGGGGACCCCTGTGAGCACTGGCCTGCCCACCCTGGACTATTATCTTTCGAGTACCCTGCTTGAACCCCCGGATGCCCAGAACCATTACAGCGAACAGCTGATCTGTCTTGAAACCCTGCCGGGCTGGCTGGTTAAAACAGCGCCGCCTCCCGCTGCTGATGAAGACTTACATTTGCCTGTGGGACGTCTTTATGTCTGCCTGCAAAACCCCCTTAAACTCAGTCCGGGATTTGCTGAAGCTTTGCAGGCGATTGTCCGTCAGGACCCGGAGGCACAGATTCTGTTACTGCAAAGCCGCTCCCCATGGGTGACGCAACGAGCTCAGCGTCTGTTTGCAACGGTCTCAGAGCGGATTCACTGGCTGCCCCTGATGTCCCGTGAACGCTATTTACAGGTCTTGCAGCAGGCCCAGGTGGTACTGGATCCATTTTTTTACAGTGGCGGGCAAACCACCGATGATGCCCTGAGCCTGGGCTTGCCGATCGTGACCCTGCCGGGTGACAGTGCCCGCAGCCGCCTGTGTGCGGGGCGTTATCTGCAGATGCAGCTGCACGATGCCCTGGCCCGTGATCCGGCGCATTATGTACAGCTGGCGCTCGCCATTGCCCGGCGCGATCCGGCAGTTTGCCCTTTGCGGCAGGCGATTGCGGCAAAGCAGGACCAGCTCTTTGCCCAGGAGCGTACCGTGGCTGAGTTGGCGGAGGTCCTGTGCCAGCTTGCCAGAGAGAAGCAGGTGCGCTAACTGTCCAATCGGGCGGATTAATGCGATAATTTAAAAACAGTCAACAAGATACGTCAGCCAATGGCCTGCTGAAGCCTGGAGGATACACATGAGTGCCAGCATCAAAGGTTTTTTGATTTTTATCGCAATTCTGGGCGGTCTCTCTGCTTATGCCTGGTGGTATTATAACCGGCCCCAGCTTCAGGATCCGACCTATGAAAAGTCGATTCCTGAACGGGCCCAGGAAATCCGCCAGCGGACCGATAAACCTATGCAGCAGTTTGAGCGTCAGATGGAGCGGCGCCTTGAAGACGCCAGCAGCCGGGGCATTGAAATGCGGGGAACCCCCACACCCGTACCCAGCCAGATTCGGATTCCTGCCGAAGAAAGCCCTGCAGCACCTTAAGCTCGGTGTGCTTTAAATGTCAAATCGCATGCTGTTGAGCATCTGGACTTCCTGCGCCGCAGGAAGTACAAGATGTTCAAGGCTGTCTTTGACCATTAAAAAATCAGCCGTCAGCTTTTTAAAGCCTGCCGCTTTGCAGGCATCCAGCTTGGCCCGCTGGCACTCATAAGCCCCAATCAGGACTGGATTGATGCTGACCTCAGCCGCCTGATGCAGGGCAAAGCGCAAAAGCGGATCGGCCAGATCGCCATAGGCCGGATGCACGGTCATCTGAATCACATGGGGCAGGCTATGCAGCTGGGCGTAAAGATCCAGACTGGCCACCAGACATTGGCGCTGGCTGTCTTCAATCACCCAGTGCATTGATTCGGAGCGCTTGAGGCGTTTTTTTAGCCACTCCGCACCTTGTTGTAAGGGGCCAACCGCAAAGTCTGCGGCCTGGCGATCCTCAACCAGGCGAATGTAGGGCGGAATCGCTTGCTGGTAAAGGCTCCAGACGGCTTCGGTATCTTTGGCCTGGCGCAGACGCAGGCCTTTGGGAATCACCAGTTCTTCGGGTTTGGCAAAGGTTCCCAGCTGCCGTGGCGGTAGCTTATAGTAAAACAGGGTGGAGTAGCGTCGGAAGCCCAGTTTTTCATAAAGCTTGATGGCGGCCTGATTGCGGGTATCCACCTCCAGCGTAAAGCGCTGGGCTCCACGCTGGTTATAAAACATAAACACATCGTTGAGCAGCTGCTGGGCCAGACCCCGTCCCCGAAAATCCGGGTGGATGGCAATGTTGTCGATGTGCCAGCGGCTTTGCTGGCTGTTACGCGGTGAGACCTGGGCCATGCCCGCAATCTGGCGATCTTCTTCGGCCACATGCACCGTAAATACATGCTGATAAGGATTGGGAAAGAGCGAGAGGACTTTCAGCAGCGGGTAAAGGCTGCGCATTTTGTCAATGCGCTGCACAATATTCACCTCGCGCTGTTGGTACTCTTCGGTAAAGGCCAGCTCAAAGATGGCTTTGACGCCGGCCAGATCGCGTTTGCGGGCCTGCCGGGTTTTCATGCCGGTGATTCGGATTCGGCTTCGACAGCTGCGGGCTGGGTGCGCACCAGCGCCAGCGGGGTCTGCTCAGCGGCATTGCCCATGGGATTGCTCAGCAGGGCGGCCGTTAAGGCTTTGGGATCCACGCCTTTGGTGTGGGCAATCAGGGTGGCCCGGCGCAGGTTGTTGACATCGGCAATGGCGGCGTCAAGACCGGTGCGGGCTTTGACCTCATTGACCACAGACTGGGCGTGGGCCGGGCCCAGCACAATGTATTTGTCATAGGGCGGCATGGTACCGCTGATGTCATCCACCAGTTCAGACGGCATGCCTGCAATGCGGTAAAGCCAGCCGGGCTGGCCCACGGCTTTCATCAGGGCCCCGACGGTCATGCCGGCCAGCATGCGGGGCAGGCCCACCTCGTTGATGGCTGACTGCATGCCATAGCGCGAGGACAGCGAACCCACATTGGGGATCAGATAGCAGAGGCGTTTGGCCCAGAAGCCGGGCTGAACGTGCTCATCGGGTATCAGGTAACGGCGCTGGGTAATGGCCACCACGCTTTCGGCCATCACCACAATATCATCGGGCTGAGCTACAGGACCAGCATATTTGGCGACGACTTCGGCCATGTTGTCGGCATCGGTCAGCACATGGGTTTTGATGGGCAAAATGGTGATATTGCCTTCAGACACCGGGTCTGGCTGGGTGATCTGGCCCTGTTCAGGAATCAGAATCACTTCTTCGTGTTTGTGCTGTTTTTCGCGGCGGGAGTAAATGGTGTAGTCGAGGCTGATCACCAGGGCGTGAATATCCTGCATGCGCTCAAGCGAGCCTTCAAAGCTGACGGAGAGCTCAAATTCCAGAGTGGTCTGAGGGGTCAGAATATAAGCCGGCCAGTAGCCGTCCTCGCGGGTTTCTTTATGCCAGGGCCGCACCTGGGCTGAAACTTTTAATTCAGCGGGATCAGGCAATACTTTTTTGGCCAGCATCCGCACGCTGGGTTTCAGATCGACCACGGTGGCCTCATAGCGCTTGCTGAAATTACGAATGGGAATATTGGTGCGAAACACCCGGTGCTCGGCAGAAAAGTGGTGCACCCGCCAGGGATGACGGTGGGCGGGCAGCATCATGCAGGGTTTGGTGTCGCGGGTACGGAACCAGAGTTCAAACAGGGCGCAGGCGCCCAGGGCACCTGCTGCAGCTCCTAAGAGGCGGCGTTTCATAAGCTTTCTCCCTTGTGCTGTGTCAGGTCAAACCGTGACACAGTTGTGATCAGTATTGCCCTCTATTATAGCTTATCTGGGGCCGGGCTTCACGCAATTTATGCCGGCTTGTGGCTTGAAGTGCACCGGGGTTTCGCCATGTTCGGGGACTTGAGCTACAATGATGCACAGATGCTTTGTGTTGTTTGAAAGGTGGACCGACTCATGGACCTGGCGCTATTACAGCAAATGAAAGATCAGACCAACCGTCTGGCCTCCAACCGCCGCCATACCAGTGACGATGCCTATGAGCAGGGACTGGCCGCCCTGGCGCGTGCCCAGGCGTCGGCATTTGAAGATAAAGAATCCCTCAAGCAGGCCAGTGAGGGCTTTATCCGGGCGATTCAGTATGGCCGCCAGAATGTGGATGCCTATGTTGGCATGGCTTATCTGCTGATCCTGCTGGGTGACCATGTGATGGCTGTGCGCTATCTCAACGAGGGACGCCGCATAGATCCCCGTAATCAGGATATTTTAACCCTGACCGATTATATTCAGAACCCGGATGCCTACGCGGCAGAGCCAGCGCCTGAAGATGACTTTTCGCTGGTGGCGCTGGATGGCGAAGAGCCTGATGACGATCTGGGCGATGCCCTGTTTGAAGAGGTTCAGGCCCTGATTACCGCGCAGTTGGCTCAGTTGCGGCATCTGCGCTGGGATCTGGCCCTGACCCCGCCGGCTTTTAAAGCGCTTGAAGACCAGTATGCCAGCCTGGAGCAGGCCCGTGCGGCCTTCAACGAAAAGCTGGCCGATCTGGAGCTGGACTTTGACACGGCTTCGCTGCGTCAGCAGCTGCGGCCGCTGGAGTCGGCGATCACGAAGCTGCAGGGGCTGCGTCAGGCGTCTTCGCGCCTGCTGCGCACCCAGCACGAAATCAAAACCCTGACCGAGCAGGTACAGCAGGATGTTTCTCTGTGCCTTGGGTCCTCAGCAGCGATGGAGCAGAAGCTTGAAAAATACCTCGACGAGTGCGATCGCTTTGCTGACCTGCTCGACCAGACCGAAAGCCAGGGCTACAGTATTGCCCTGCTGGAGCCGGTCTATGCCCGGCTCGTCAGCACGGTCGAGCAGTTGCAGGATCTGCTCGACGCCTGAAGCAGAGCGCTGCTGTCTTGCCTAGAGCAAGGCTTCGATATCAGCCCCGATTTTTTCGGGGGTGTCCTGGGGGGCGTAGCGCTTCATCACCTTGCCTTCGCGGTTGACCAGAAACTTGGTGAAGTTCCACTTCACATCTTTGGTGCCCAGAATACCGGGCGCCTCAGCTTTGAGATACTGATACAGCGGGGCTGCCTGCGCGCCGTTAACGTCGATTTTGGCAAAGAGCGGAAACGACACCCCAAAATTCAGGCTGCAAAAGGAGGCGATTTCGTCTTCAGAGCCGGGCTCCTGGCCGCCGAACTGGTTGCAGGGGAAGCCCAGGATTTCCAGCCCCTGTGCCTGGTGGGTTTTGTAGAGCTTCTCGAGGCCGGTGTACTGCGGCGTAAAGCCGCATTTGCTGGCGGTATTGACGATCAGAAGCACTTTGCCCCGATAGCTTTCGAGCGAGACGGTGTCGCCGGTGATGGTGTTGACGCTGAAATCGTAGATAGACTGGCTCATGGTTTTGTGATTCTCCTTGGTTGTTTGAACAGGTAATATTGCCAGAATACCACGTTGGCAAAGGCGGCGGTCAAGGGGGAATATGCTATGCTGAAGGCCCGATTCTCGCCTGTAAGGAGGCCTTAGCGCCATGAGCACATCCCGTTTTATTCTGTTTCACGCCAACTGTCCCGATGGCTTTGGCGCGGCCTGGGCCGCCTGGAAGCGCTTTGGCGAGCAGGCCCGCTATCTGCCTGTCAAGCACGGTGAGGCTCCACCCGATATGCCGACCGGTTCTGAAGTGTATATTATCGACTATGCCTACCCCCGTCAGATTTTGCTCGAACTGGCCCAGAAGCATCGCATCAAGGTGCTCGACCACCACAAAACCGCCCAGGCGGATCTGGCCGGGCTTGATTTTGCCGAATTTGATATGCAGCGCTCCGGGGCCGTAATGGCCTGGCAGTTTTTTCACCCTGATACCGAAGTGCCGCTTTTGCTGCAGTATGTGCAGGATCAGGATCTCTGGACCTGGGTCTTGCCCGACAGTGCCGAAATCTGTACGGCCCTCTCGATTTACCCACTGGACTTTGCGGCCTGGGATGCCCTGGATGTTGAAACCCTGCGTGCAGAAGGTAAAGTGGTGTTGCGCTTTAAGCAGCAACTGGTGGAGCGCCTGAGCCAGAAAGTGGACTGGCTGGAAATCTGCGGCCAGCGGGTGCCTGCGGTCAATACACCCCTGTTTGCCTCTGAGCTGGGCAATCAGCTCTGCCTCAAATACCCCAAAGCCCCGTTTGCCGCCTGTTATGCCGAGCATGAGGGCCAGCGCAAGTTCAGCTTGCGCTCGGTGGGCGAAAACGACGTGGCCGCTATTGCGGCCCGCTTTGGCGGCGGGGGGCACCGCAATGCGGCGGGCTTTGCCGTGCCGCTGACGGGCCATGCCGAAATCCGGCACAGCCCGCAGACTTAAATCATGACAGACTAAGCGGCAAACAGGACCACGGTCAGGGTCCAGCCAATGATCGCCAGTACGGCGGCCACGGCGGCGTTGGGTAGCTGGGTTTTGACGTGATCCATCAGGTCACAGCCTGTACACATGGCACTCAGCACGGTGGTGTCTGAGATGGGCGAGCACTGGTCGCCAAAGACACTGCCGTTGAGCACAGAGGCAAAGGCCACCATCATATAGAGCATGGGGTTGCCCAGGCCCTGGCTTTCGGCAATGGCCCAGGCCAGGGGCATGGCCAGTGGAAAGGCCACGGCATAGGTGCCAAAACTGGAGCCGGTCGAAAAGGCCATGATCATCGTCAGCAGGGCCAGAAAGGTCGGCAGAGCCCAGTACGGCAGGCTTTCGCCCAGTAGCTCGACCAGGTAGTTGCCACCACCGGTTTCCTGGCTGATGGCGCCAATCGTGATGGCCAGCAGCAGAATCACCGAGCCCATCACCACGCCTTTCATGCCGTCGCCAAAACCGTCGATCAGATCCAGCAGCGACATGCCCTTAAACAGGGCCATGCCCGCTGCCAGCAGCAGGCCGGCACCAAAAGCCCAGCGCACTTTGGGCGAGCCAAAGATCAGAAAGGTGGCAATCGCCAGGCCAATCAGCAGAATCAGCGGCGCAAAAAAGTCCCAGACGCTGGGTGTATAACCGGGCGCGATATTGTCGTTTTCGAGATCAGAGGCCGCCAGCGGTTTGGCGTACGGGGCATCCAGCAGACCCTGGTTGCGGCTGCGGTCAATGGCTGTACGCATGTTTTTGCTCATCCAGGGCAGCTTGTCGATGCTGAGCAAAAAGGTGCTCAGCACGGCAAAGATGGCGTAAAAGCTGAAGGGAATACTCTTAAAGAAAAAGGCAATGCGATCGGCTTCCGTCGCCAGAAAGGGCACGCCGGCCACAAATAAAAAGGCCTGTACATAGCCAGGCCAGGCGTTGAAGGCGATCAGAGAGGCAATCGGTGAGGCGGTCGAGTCGACGATATAAGCCAGCTCTTCGTGTGAGACATTTTCTTTGTCGCAGAGCGGCTTGACGGTGGTGCCGACCAGGACGGTGCTGACCGTGCCGCCCTGAAAGAAGACCACGCCCAGAATCCAGCCCACCAGCTTGGCACTGCGGGGGCCTTTGACCACGTGTTTGGTCATCAGCTCAGCAAAGGCGCGGGGGGCACCCATGCGCGACCAGATTCCCATCAGGCCGCCCAGCAACCAGAGGTAAAGAATCAGCATGCCTGCGGCGGTCGTCGTAGCCAGATTGGGCAGCAAGACCTTGTCGAGAATATCAAAATGGCCCAGAATCAGCCCGCCGGAGACCACACCGCCCAGCAGGGCTGTGACCGGCTCGCGGTTTAAAAAGCAGAGCCCAATCGCCACCAGCGCAGGCAGCAAAGACCAGGGGCCCCAGTGCTTTTTGGCCAGCAGCTGGTAATAAAGGGTTTCGCCTGTGGCCGTGGTGTGCACGGCATACTGCTCCATCACTTCAGGGGGCTGGCCGCTGGCGTTGAGTTGTTTAAGCTGCTCAGGATGCAAGGTGGCTTCAGCATAAGGGACGGGGTTTTCAATGTCCCGGCGCTTGTTGCGCAGCATATAATAAGCGCCCTGCTCATCCACCTGGGCTTCAAGGGTGATGCGGTCAGCGGTCCAGGTGGGGCTGATATTCTGGCCGATATAAACCGAGAGCATCATGGTCAGGATAAAAAACCAGAAAGCGGGTTTTTTGAGGAATTTGGGAAAGCCACCGCCCGGCTGTGGGTGCAAGTCCATGGTTCCCAGATCGCGGTTGATCTCAAGGGTGTTGTGGGTGTGTTCAAGATCTGACATGGATCCCTCCTTTTTTTTTCACTATACCAGAGTGCATCCCAATGTCTAATTTGCCAGGTGCTGGACGCCTGGGCCGAAACAGACCGGCCGGCATGAAAAAAGACAGCCCGCAGGCTGTCTGGATTAAGGGGATGGTGGGTTTAAAGGGGCTTTAGCGGTTGAACAGAAAGCTGCCCACCAGGCCGATGGCTGCGCCGACGGCGGCACCGGTGGCCAGCGGGGCGGCCATGGCGTAAGCCACACCAGCGCCGACACCGGCACCCACAGCTGTTGCACCCAGGGTCATGCCCAGATTGCCGCCGCTGCCGGGATTGTGCTGATAGGGGTAACCCGGCGCCTGGGGGTGAGGCGGCTGATAATTGCCGTAAGGGGAGCCACCAAAGATCGGGCGTACAGGGTGGCCGTAACCATAGCGGTAGGCCGGATAGGCTGTACGATTGTTGATGTAAATATCGCCGCGCATCAGCGACTGGGCCAGCTCTTCGGTGCTGACCCGGCCATTGCGGTCCAGATCCACCAGACGCTTGGACCCGTTGCGAAACTTCAGCTCACGTGATTCGATCGTGCCGCTCCAGTTATAATCCACATTATTGGCCACCATGCGGGCATGGTAGGGAGTGAGCGGCTGAACGTACATAAGCTTAAACCTCTTTTATCTTGCCTTAATCTTTGCTTAATCTTCTTATAGTAATCATAACATTCAGGCTTGCGTGGTACAATCCAAAAATCCAAAAAAATTTCAGATCCAGCATTATCAGCAAAGGAAAAGGCCCCATGCACCATTTTGATTTTCATGAAGGCAGCCTGCACTGTGAACAGGTGCCTTTAAGCCAGATCGCCGCTGAGGTCGGCTCTCCCTGCTATGTCTACAGTGCGGCCACCCTGCGCCGCCACTACCGGGTTTTTGCCGAGCCTCTGGCGGCGGTCTCACACATGATCTGTTATTCCATGAAGGCCAATTCCAATGCTGCAATCCTTAAACTGCTGTTAAACATGGGCAGTGGCCTCGATATCGTCTCCGGCGGAGAGCTCTATCGGGCCCTGCGCGTGGGGGCCGATCCGGCCAAAATCGTCTTTTCGGGCGTGGGCAAAACCGTCCCGGAGATTGAGCAGGCCCTCGATGCCAATATTCTGGTGTTTAACGTGGAGTCTGAAGCCGAACTGGATCGCATTCAGGCCGTGGCGGCCGCGCGCGATCAGGTCGCACGGGTCTCGATTCGCGTCAACCCGGATATTGACCCGCGCACCCATCCGTATATTGCCACCGGGCTCTATGAGAGCAAATTTGGCGTGGATCTTGACACCGCCCGGCCCCTGTTTGGCAAGGCCCATGCCGCCAGCCATCTGGAGCTTGTGGGGGTGGATTGCCATATCGGTTCCCAGATCACGGAGCTGGCCCCCTTTCTGGATGCGCTGGAGCGCATTCAGCAGGTGGTGCAGGAACTGCGGGCCCAGGGCCTGCCCGTGCGCTACCTGGATCTGGGCGGCGGGCTGGGTATTCCCTATAATAACGAAACCCCGCCCCACCCGGACGAATACGCCCGCGAAATTGTGGCCCGCTCACGGGCCATGGATTGCACCCTGGTCTTTGAGCCCGGTCGCGTGATTGTGGGCAATGCGGGCATTTTGCTGACGCAGGTGCAATACATCAAAAGCAATTACAAAAAACGCTTTGCGATTGTCGATACGGGCATGCATCACCTGATCCGTCCGGCCCTGTATCAGGCCTGGCAGCAGATTCAGCCCGTGCTGCCGCGTACGGGTGAGGCTGAAGTGGTGGATGTGGTCGGTCCGATTTGTGAAAGCGGCGACTTTCTGGCCCTGGCGCGGGAACTGCCGCCGCTGCAGGCCGGGGACCTGCTGGCCGTAATGGGGGCCGGAGCCTATGGCTTCAGCATGGCCTCCCAGTACAACTCCTACCCCCGCCCGGCAGAGGTGCTGGTCGACGGCGACCGCTACCACGTGATCCGCGCCCGCGAGGCCTATGCGGATCTGGTGCGGGGTGAGCAGCTGCCCGACGATCTGGCCTGAGGTTTTTTCTGACCATGGCACTGCTGCCTGAGCTGCAATCCCAGCTGGAATCTCTGCCCCTGCAGCCGGGCGTCTATCTGATGAAAGACGCCGACGGCCAGCTGCTCTATGTGGGCAAGGCCCGCCAGCTGGCCCGCCGGGTGCGCTCTTATTTTCAGGATCGGCCCCTGCACGGCCCCAAGATCGAGGTCATGGTGCCCCTGGTGCGTCAGATTGAAACCATTATCACCGCCAGCGAAGTCGAGGCCCTGGTGCTCGAAGAGCAATTGATCCGCCAGCACCAGCCGCGCTACAACACCCTGCTCAAAAACAGCAAGGGCTTCCCTTATCTGCGCATCGACTGGCGCGAAGACTATCCCCGCCTGGAGCTGGCGCGCCAGCGCCGCAGCAAGGATGCGGCCATGTATTATGGTCCCTTTCCCAGTGCCAGCGCGGTCTATGGTCTGCTCAACGCCGTGCGCGAGATGTTTCCGATCGAAAAGTGCAAAGACCCCCGCAAAGAAAAGCAGGTCTGCATGTATTACCAGATCCGGCGCTGCCTCGGCCATTGCCAGGCCAAGGTCAGCCCCGATGAATTCAAAGACATGCTGCAGGATATCCGGCTCTTTTTAGAGGGCAAATCTGATCTGCTGCAGCAGCGCCTGCAGGCCAAAATGCAGCAGCACTCAGAGGCTCTGCGCTTTGAGCAGGCCGGTCAGATCCGCGACACCCTGGCCGCCCTGCGCCGCTATATTGTGCCGGCCGGCAAGCAGAAAGTTGTGGGTAAACCCGAGTTGAACGTCGATCTGATTCAGCTGGCGCGCAACGCCCTGATGTGCCATATTGTGGTGTTTCCGGTGCGCGAGGGCTGCCTGCAGACGCCTTTGCCCCAGACCTTTCGCGTGCAGGCCCAGGACGCTGACGGCGAGATTCTGGCCCGCTTTATCTACCAGTTTTATGCCCGTTACGGCGAGATTCCCCCTGAAGTGCTGGTACCCGACAGCCTGCCCGAGAGCGAAGCCGAGGCCCTGGCCGCCTGGCTGCAGCAGCAGCGCGGCAAAAAGGTGCGGCTGCTGACGCCGCAGCGCGGTGACAAAAAAGCCCTGCTGGATCTGGCGGCCACCAACGCCGCCAACGGCCTGCAGCAGGCTGAGCACAGTCAGAAGTACGCCCTCTCCCTCGAAGGGCTGCAGGAGCTGAAGCAATTGCTGGAGCTGCCCGATCTGCCCCTGCGCATTGAAGGCTTTGATATCTCTCACTTTCAGGGCCAGGAGACCGTGGCCTCGATGGTGGTCTTTGAGCAGGGGGCGCCCAGTAAAGCCGAGTACCGCCGCTTTAAGATCCGCTCGGCTGAAGGCCTGCCCAATGACTTTTTATCGATGGAAGAAGTGATCACCCGTCGCTACCGCCGTGTGAATCAATCGCCGCAGTCCATGCCCGACCTGATTCTGATCGATGGCGGCAAGGGCCAGGTCTCGGCTGCCATGAAAGCCTTTGGTCGGCTGAAGATCAGCCCGCCGGCCCTGATTGGTCTGGCCAAAAAAGAAGAGCTGATCGTGCTGCCCGGCCACAAAGATCTGCTGCGCCTGCCGCGTCACTCGCCGGCTTTGCGTCTGCTGCAGCAGGTGCGCGATGAGTCCCACCGCTTTGCCCTGGCCTACCAGCGCCAGCGCCGGGGGCAGCGCACCCTTGATTCTGAGCTGAATCAGATTCCGGGCATTGGGCCGCGCCGGCGCGTGGAACTGTTGCGGCGCTTTGGATCTCTGGCTAAAATACGGGAAGCCAGTCTGAGTGAACTGGTGCTGACCGGGGGCCTGCCACGCAAGGTGGCCCAGGCGCTGCACGCGCATTTTCACCCCCCATCAAATCAAAATGAGGCCCATTATGATTCGTAAGCTGCGCAAGCACAATAAACCGGTGATTATCTTCACCATTCTCTGTTTTGTGCTGACCGTGTTATTTAGTCTGGTTGTTTCGATCGCCAGCTTTTTTGTACAATAGGGCTATGTCATCTTCATTTCTGTTTCGTTTTGCGGCCCTTGTCACCCTGACCCTGCTGACCCTGAGCGGCCCGCTGCACCAGAGCAGTCTGGCCCAGCGCAATGTGCGGGCTGACGCCAATAAGCTCAAGCAAAATGAGCGCAAGATTCAGCAGCTCAAGCAAAAAGCCGAAGCCCTCAAAAAAAAGGAAAAAGAGAAGCAGGAAAACATCGCCGACATTCAGCAGGATCTTGAAAAAGCCGCCCGCGATCTGGAAGCTTCCAACCGGCGCTATGAAGCCGCGCAAAAAGAAGTCGAGCAAATCGAAACACAGCTGATTCAGGCCGAAGAAGACTGGGAGGACCAGCGCAAAGCCGCCCAGCAGCGCCTGCGCCGCATGTACAAGTTTCGCCAGTATGCCCAGGTTAACCAGTTGATGGAGTCACAGAATCTGGGCGAGCTGACCCGCAAGGTGGGTTATTTTAAATACCTCGCGGCCCAGGACCAGTCGGTGCTGAACGAACTCAAGCTCAAAAAAGACAATTTTGCCCAGCTGCAGTATCAGCAGATGCTCAAGCGCCAGGTGCTTGGCAAACAGGCCCATGAGCAGGCCGAGGCCAAAGACCAGCACCAGCTGGCCAAGCAGAAAGAAGAATCTGAACTCAAGCGCCTGACCCGCGACCGCCAGGCCTACGAGCGCGAGGCCCGCGCCCTGGAGCGCGAGTCGCAGTCCATTACCGACATGCTGCGGCGGCGCTATGCCCGCCAGGGCGTGCAGCAGAGCAATATCAAGCTCGGCACGGGTCGCTTTACCAACCCCGTGCCCGGCTTTCCGATGACCTCCCGCTTTGGCTGGCGCGTGCACCCGATCTTTAAAACCCGCCGCATGCACACGGGCGTGGATTTTGGCGCCCCTTCAGGCACCCCTATCCGGGCCGCTGACACAGGCGTGGTGATCGAAGCCGGCTGGCGCGGTGGCTATGGCAAAGCGGTGATTATCGATCACGGCCAGGGCCTGGTGACCCTCTACGCCCACAGCTCCGCCTATTATGTGCGCCCCAGCCAGCGCGTCACCAAGGGCCAGGTGATTGCCGCCGTCGGCAGCACGGGCTACAGCACCGGCCCCCACTTGCACATGGAAGTGCGCCAGAACGGCAACCCGGTCGACCCGCTGCGCTGGTTTTAGGCGGGGCGTTTTGTTTTTTCAGGGTACGGCACTGCCCGCAAACACCAGACGGGGGTCGCTGACCGAGACCAGGCTGGCCAGTTCGTAGATGTTGGTGTAGCCGTAGCCGTAGAGGTTGATGAAGGTGGGAATATTCAGGGCCAGGGTCATGCTTTTGGCCGGAAAGTTCTGGCTGTCGTCTTCGAGGTTGTTGTTGCAGTAGATCAGAATGCGGGTGTTTTTGTCGGGAATCACAGCGGCCAGCTTGGCGGCGGTGAAGTCTGAAAAGTTGAGGTGCACAGCACCCTGGATATGTTTGCGGGCAAAGGCGGCTGCCGAGCGGCTGTCGAGTACGACTGTGCCGGGTTCAGCGGCCATTTTTAAGAAGGTGTTGAGATCAACCAGCCGCTGCTGGCGGTGCTGCTCGGCCTCAGCGGCCAGGCGGGTAAAGCCGGGGTAATCGACCTGGGCCGGAGATTCTGCCATTGGGGCGCTCTGGGCCAGAGCGGGCGGGGTGCAGGCCAGCAGGCCGGTGATAATCAGGGCGTATTTTTTCATGGGCTTGACCTCGGTGGATGCAGACTGGCTTTTATTGACGCATAAATCCGTTTTTTGTTCAAGTCGGGTGCGTGCATGATACACATCAGGGCTGTGCAGAGCCCTCCGGTTCGCTGGGGTCTACCAGAAAGCCTTTGAGGCTGCGACGGCCCAGCAGGATCGGGTAAGGCAAATCCTGACGTGAAATCAGGGTAAAGTCGCTTTCGCGCAGCTGGCCTTTGAGAATGTATTTGACCCTGATCACCCGGCGGCGGGTGGTGCCGTGGGCGTTCTGTACCAGAATCTCGCGCAGGGGCTGCTGGTCCAGGCCCAGGCGCTGGGCCAGACGGCTGTCGATGCTTGAGAGGGTGGCCCCTGTGTCAATGCGGGCCTTGAACTGATACTGCTGCTGGCTGCCAAAAATCACCACGGGTTCCACCACTTTTAAAACAGGCCGTGCGCTGGCAGTGGCGGGTCCGACCAGACAGAACCAGAGGCCCAGCCAGAGCAGCAGGGCGCGGGGCTTCATGGGGCCTGGGACCCCAGCAGGTCGCGCTTCATGACCAGCACCACCACAATGCCCAAAAAGCCCAGGGTCACAAAGGGCAAAGATTTAAACAAATACGGAATACACAGGCTCAGCGCGGCAAAGATCAGCAGGTATTTGAGCAGTCTCAGGCCAGCAGATACAATGGTTTTCAAGGGGCTTCTCCTTCGGTCAGGGCGGGGTCATGGTTCAGAATCTGCAGTTCCTGCTCCAGGCGGGCCAGTTCGTGCAAAGCCAGGGCGGGCACGGGCTCGGGCACGCAGAGCGGATCGGCGGTTAAAATTTCCTGATTGATCTGCTCCAGCTGTGCGATGGCGGCCTGCAGGCTGGCGATATCTTCGCGCAGCGCCTGCCGGCGTTGCTGTAGCAGCTGCAAACGGCTGCTTTCGAGGGCCTGATAACTGGCCCGCTGCTGCAGGGCGTGCACCCAGCGGCGCTGCTGCACCACCTGATCCAGCATATCGGCCAGGCACTCCAGCCGTTCATCCATCTGGCTCTGGGGCGGGAAGCGCTGCTCGCGCAACACTTTTTGCAGGGCCAGGCCGTCGGCCAGTAGCTGCTGCAGCTCCTGCTGCATCTGACTCAGTTCCTGCTGGGTGTGAGCCAGCAGGTGATCGCGGGTCAGGTGGTGGCGCTCCATATCGCTTTGCCACTGCTCCAGCTGGGCCTGCAGGTGATCCATACGGGCCTGCATATGGGGCAGGGTGTCGAAGGCCTGCCGCACTTCAGTGGTCTGGTTTTGCAATTGCTGGTGCAGCTGCTGGCTCTGTTCCAGGCGTTGCTGCTGTTGCTCCAGGGCGTTTTGCAGGGCCTCTTGCACCAGCGGGGCGGTCAGCAGCTGAATCGGCGGGCGTTCAGCTGATATGGCTGGCTGTGCGGGGTCAGCGATGGACGCCGCATCGGTTGCTGCAGGGGGCTGGCTCTCAGCGTTGTCGGGCGCTGGGGCGACATTGGCCTCGCTCTGGCGGGCAAAACGGCTCATGGCCTGGTAGAGCAGGGCCTGCAGCGGGTCGTGGCCCGCACCGGCAGCCGGGGCTGTTGTGGCCTCGTTTTGTTCGCTGGCTTCAGGTGCTGTGCTGCTGCTTTGATCATCGATCAAAAAGTCGATGCTGGCACTCTGGCGCGGGGGCAGCAGGGGGCGCAGGGCCTCCGCCTCCAGCTTGCCGGTGGTATAGAGCTGTTTCAGCAGGGCCGGCTCGTCCAGGCGCAGGGGCGGCATGCGCTCGGCCTTGTAGCGCTCAATCAGGTAGATTTTGTCAAAGAGGCTGACCACCTGGACGGTGTGCTGCAGGCCCAGGTGCAGGGTCTGCAATAACTGCGTCTCAGGGTGGCTTTCTACCTGCAGCCGAAAGCTGTCTTCAGACATGGCTCACACACTCCTGCCACTGCCGGGCGATCTGCTGGGCCAGGGCAGCAATGTCGGCTGCACTGGCGACCGGCTGCCGCTGCAGTTCGCTGTCGCGGCGAAACCAGGTGTACTGGCGCTTGGCGTATTGGCGGGTGTGAATAAACATCTGCTCACTGGCGGTGGCCAGATCCCAGGTGCCGTCGAGATATTTGCCGGTTTCCAGGTAGTTGAGGGTCTGCAGCAGGGGCAGATCGGCACCGTAGCGGGCGCGCAGCTGGCTGACTTCTTCGGCCAGGCCGTCGGCAAACATCTGCTGAATGCGCTGCTGAATACGCCGGTAGAGCACTTCTTTGGGCACCTGCAGGCCATAATACAGGCAGGGGCGCTGCAGCTGTGATGCCCCCTGCTGCAGGCTTGAGATGGGCTGACCGGTCTGCTGGTAGACCTCCAGCGCCCGGATAATGCGCCGCAGATCGTGGGCATGCAGCCGCTCGGCGCTGAGCGGGTCCACGTCGGCCAGCTCACGGTGCAGGCTACCGGGGCTGGCGTCTTCGCGGGCCTGCAGTTCAGCGCGCAGCGTCGGCTGTGGGGCCACCTCAGGAATCTGATAGGCATAGAGCAGGGTGCGAAAATACAGCCCCGTGCCCCCTACCAGAATGGGTACTTTACTCCGCGCCATGATGGCTTTGATGGCCGCTTCAGCGGCGGCGGCGTACTCGGCCAGGGTCAGGGTTGTGCGGGGATCGGCCATATTAAAGAGATGGTGCGGGGCGCGGGCCTGTTCGGCCAGACCTGGGGTGGCCGTGCCAATATCCAGTTCTTTGTAGATTTGGCGCGAGTCAGCGCAGAGAATCTCACCGTCGAGCTGTTCGGCCAGTTGCAGAGCCAGCTCGGTTTTGCCGCTGGCGGTGGGTCCGGCAAGGGCGATCAGCATGGCTAGCTGTCCTTTTTTTTGAAGGCGTTGAGTTCTTTGCTGACCACATCGTTGTAACAGTCCGGGCAGATGCTGTGGCTGAACTGAGCGTGGGTATGGGTCATCAGATAGGACTCCAGACGCTCCCAGTAGTTTTCGTCGTTGCGGATTTTTTTGCAGTAAGAGCAGATCGGCAGCAGGCCGCTCAGCTCTTTGACGTTGGCCAGGGCTTCCTGCAGCTCATGAATATTGGCCGTCAGCTCGCGTTGCAGGCTTAAAATGCGTTCTGCCACGCGAATTCGAGCCTGGAGCAGGGTTGCATCGACCGGCTTTTCGAGGTAGTCGTCGGCACCGGCGGCCAGGCAGGCCAGCATGTTCTCGCGGCCGGAGCTGGCGGTCAGCACAATGATATAAAGCGATTTCAGGCTGGCTGAAGCCCGCACGCGCTGGCAGATTTCCAGGCCGTTGAGACCCGGCATGCTCCAGTCGAGCAACACCAGGCGCGGGGTTTCTTTGGTTTGCAGAATTTCCCAGGCCTGGTTACCGTCAGCGGCAATCTGCATGCTGTAGCCCCAGGCGCTGACCGCCGTGCGGGTGATCTCCTGGGCAATGGGGTCGTCTTCAGCCAGCAAGATATCCAGCATACGCGGTGTTAACCGGCCACCTGCCGGTAAACGGCCTTGGTCTGCTCGGCAATAATATCCCAGTTAAAGGTGTCGATCAGGCGCTGATAGGCCTGGTCTACCATCCAGCTGGCCCACTCGGGGTGGTAGAGCATCTGTTTGATGCCCCAGGCCAGCGAGTCAGAAGAGCCGACGTGGGTTTTGAGACCGGTGACGCCGTGTTCCACAATGCCGGCCAGGCCGCCAGTGTCTGACACCACCACGGGGGTGCGGGCCGCCATGGCCTCCAGGGCCACAATGCCAAAGGGCTCGTAAAGGCTGGGGTACACGCCCACATCGGCCACGCGCAGCAGCTTCAGAAGATCTTCGTCAGAAACGTAGCCGGGCAAAAAGACGCGGTCGGCAATGCCATAGGCCTGGGCGCGGCTGCGCAGCTCTTCGAGCATGCCGCCCTTGCCGGCAATCACAAAGCGGGCCTGCGGGATCTCGGCCAGTACGTCGGCGGCGGCTGCAATCAGGTTCTGGAAGCCCTTTTCGGGCACCATGCGGCCCACGCTGACAATCAGCGGCTCGTGGTCCGCTGCCAGCCCCCGGCGGAAGTTGAGCGCGTCGGGGAAGTCAAACAGAAACTTCTCGCGCTTGATGCCGTTGGGAATAATGTCGATTTTGTCGTAGGGCAGGTTGTAGTTGCGGATCACTTCGTCACGCATATAGTCGCTGCAGACAATGGTGCGGGCGGATTCGTAGTTCAGGTACCACTCCATGCTGTGTACATAGGCCTGAATTTCGTTGTGAATACCGCTCCAGCGACCGGATTCGGTGGCGTGAATGGTGGCCACAATCGGCTTTTTGTAGATTTGCTTGAGCTGAATGGCGGCATGCGCCACGAGCCAGTCGTGGGCGTGAATGATGTCGATATCCTGGGTCTGCATGATCTGGTGGGCGCGGTTGAGCATATCGAAATTCATGTGCAGCACCCAGGGGAAGAACTGGGGCGCTTTAATGGCTTCTTTGATGCGATGAATGTGTACGCCGTTGACCTGGCTGTATGCCGGGGTGTCGGGATGGTCTGCGGTGATCACATCTACATGTTCCCAGGCATTGACCAGCGCTTCGGAGATTTCTTCGGCATGGCGGGCGAGTCCGCCGACCACGCGGGGTGGGTATTCCCAGCTTAACATCAGAATATTCATACTTTACCTCATTGTCTTGCACATCTTATTGTCTTCATCTTATCATGCTCCGAAACCTGAGACGGCTATCATCCTGTTATCATAAAAAAGACAAGCAACAGAATCTGTGGCCAGCAGAAAGGATCAAACCATGTCCCATGAAATTTTGCTCGAAGAGATTGCCGATTTAAAAGTCCTGCTTGACCACGAAGGCTACGATTACCAGGATGGCGCAGAAGAGGATGTGCTCGACAGTGTGGCGCGCACGTTCCGCCTGCCCGGAGTCTACCGCGCTTTTCTGGGCCAGCTCAATCCGGGTGACAGTGTCTGGCGCATTGGAGGGCAGATTGCCGTGCAGCTACACAGTGCGGATGCCCTGCCGGAGTTTCAGGCCGATGCCGAGCCCGGTTATTTTGTGATTGGCAGCTTTAACGATCAGCCCCTGGTGCTGGAGTCGGCCAGCGATGACGCGCTGAGTGCTGCTGTGTTTGTGCTGGAGCCCGATGGCGATGCCCGCTGTATTGCTTCTTCTTTTCCCCAGTTTCTCAAAATGGTGCGCACAGGGCTCGATATGCTCAGCGGTCTGAGTGCCTTTGATGAGGACGGCGAAGGCAGTTTTGATGAGGCCTATGACGATGTCAACGACTTTGAGGAAGGCGCTTTTGCCCGCGATCGCGATGATGTGCTGGGTGACTACCGCGATGAGTTGGAAGCGATTGACCCGGACTGTGCCGAAGCCTGGCTGCCGGCCTGAATCCTGTTAAGCAGGGATGTAAAGTGGTCCGATAAGCCGGGTTCTGTCCGTCTGTGGCCGGCAAGCCGGTCGCAGACGGGGTGATTATCTATCTGGGATGCCCGTTGCCGGACACCTCCTGCGGCATACCTGAGGACGAGACGGGCCGCCATGGCCTCTGTTTGCCTTGCTCCGGACGGGGTTTGCCTAGCCAATTGATCGCTCAATTGCTGGTGGTCTCTTACACCACCGTTGCACCCTTACCTTCGGCTGCGTTGTGGGCTGCGTGATGAAGGCGGTTCTTTTCTGTGGCACTTTCCCGGGGTCACCCCCGCTGGCCGTTAACCAGCATCCTGCCCTGTGGAGCCCGGACTTTCCTCACTGGCCTCTTGACAGGGGCGCAGCGCAATCACCTGGACCACTTCACAGGCTCAGCATATCATGCGGTAAGATAGAGGGCAAACCCAATCAGGAGCTGAAACCATGAAGATTCTTGCCGTTTACGGGGCCACCCAGCAGGACAGCCGCTCCCGCCTGACCGTCAATGTGATTGCCGAAGCCGCCCGTGCCGCCGGGGCTGAAGTTCAGGCGCTGGACGTGCTGGCCGCTGCCATTCCGATTATGCGGGTGGATCAGGACTTTGCTGCCGATGTCGCCGTGCAGCAGATGAAGCAGCTGACGCGGGATGCTGACGGCTTTATTGTGGTCTCGCCAGAGTACCACGGCTGTATGAGCAACTGGATCAAAAACTTTTTTGACTTTCACTACCACGAGTTTGCGGGCAAACTCTTTGCCCTGGCTGCGACTACCGGTGGCAGCATGGGCGTGAGCTGCAATACCCAGATGCGTGTGGCGGTGCAGCACTGCCATGGCTGGGCCCTGCCCTATCAGACGGCGGTGCGCGAGGCCGACTTTGCCCCCGATGGCAGCCTGCAGGAACAGCGGGCCCTGGATCGCCTGCAGCGCATGGGCCGAGACCTGGTGATCTATGGCCGCCTGCTGCGCGCCCAGTTTGAGCAGGACCTTGCCGCTGTGAAAACCGGCGACACGGTCTCTGAGTCCATTGGCTTTGCAGGCTGGTATGCCTGAACGCAGCTGAAGCGGCATGCGCTTTGTGATGGCCCTGCTGCAGCAGCTGCGCCCCTGGCGCTTGCGGCTCTGGCTGGCCTTTGGACTGTTTGCGGCACAGCTGGTGCTGACCCTGGCGCTGCTGCCCCTGGCCGCCCGGCTGGAAACGGTGTTTACAGGCAAGTTGACGCTGACCGGCATGGCGGGTCTGCTGACCGTGATCTGTGGGGTCTATCTCTGTCGTCATGGTCTGGAGTATGCCCAGAAGTGCCTGCTCGAATGGCTGGCCGGTCGCTGGGTGCTGCAACTGCGGCAGCAAGCCTTTGCCGCCATCTTTGCCCGTGACTGGCTCTGGCTGCGCCGACAGTCCCCGGAGCATTTGCTGACGGTGCTGACAGACGATTTGCAGGTGTTGCGCCAGGCCCTGGTGGCGCTTTTGCACCGTTTTATGCCCAGTTTATTGTTACTGGCGGTGCTGCTGGGCGCGGCCAGCTGGCTGGCCTGGCAGCTGATGTTGCTGCTTCTGCTTACAGCCCCCTTGCTGAGTGGATTATTGCGCCTGCTCAGCCAGCGCCTGCAGCGTCAGGCCCACCAGCAGCAAAACGCCCTGGACGGGGTGATGGCTGAGCTGAATGACACCCTGCAGCAGCGCAGTCTGATTCAGCTGTACGGGCTGGTTTCCTGGCGTTTGCAGCGCCTGCAGCACAGCCATCAGCAATGGTTTTCTGCCAGCTGGCGCACCATCTGCTGGCGCGAAGCGGAGCGTCCCCTGATGGGCAGCCTGCAGGTTCTGGCCATGGCGCTTTTGCTGGGTATCAGTGTCTGGCTGGTCCAGCAGGGTGTGCTGACGCTGCCGGCCCTGCTGGCTTTTGCCGCGGCCCTGGCCCTGGCCGTGGATCCGGCGCTCTGGCTGGCTGAGAGCCGTGCCCAGCTGCTGGTTGCTCAGGCCTCCTGGGAGCGGCTGCAGCAGCTCCTGGCCGTCCCCGCTGAGACAATTGCCGTGCAGCCGGTTTATGCCGGCGAAGCCGTGCAGCTGGTTGACGGGCAGTTGACGGGTACAGAAACCGCCACGCTTTACGATCTTCAGCTTGATTTTGTGCCGGCGCCGGGCCAGCGCTGGCTGGTGCAGGGGCCCAGCGGCGCCGGCAAAAGCACCTTGTTGCATCTGCTGGCCGCCCGCCTGCCCCTGAGTGCTGGCGACCTGATCTGGCCCGAGGCCTGGGCTGCCTTATTCAGCCCGGTGGTACTGGTGCCCCAGAAGGCCGGTTTTTTTGATCTGAGCCTGCGCGACAATCTTTGCCTGGGTCAGCCCTGCACACAGGCGCAGCTGGAGGATGTTTTGGCTGTTTGCCAGCTGACGGCCCTGGTCAGCAGCCTGCCGCAGGGGCTGGAGACCCCGCTGGGGCCGGGGGCCCAGCGTCTGTCGGGCGGAGAGCAGCAGCGTCTGGCCATTGCCCGCGCGCTCTTGCTGGCCCCGCGTCTGCTCTTGCTTGATGAAGCCACGTCCGAGCTGGATGCTGAAACCGAACGCCGGCTTTTGGATGCTCTGCAGCAGGCCCGGCCGGAAATCTGCTGTCTGGTGGTCTCACACCGCGCTGGCAGCTTGCATTTCTGGGACGGGGTATGGCAAGTTAAAGAGGGGCAAGTGGCTTTGAAAGGGGCGGTATGATGTGTGTGAGCAAAAACAGCACAAAAGATGAGCTGTACAGTCCGGATCCGGCCATCCGTCTACGGGCCATCGCCGCCTTACAAGCCGCCGGACGGCCTGAAGCCATTGCCTGGCTGGTGGACTGCCTGAAGCACGATCTGCAGCCAGAAGTGCGCGCGGCAGCAGCAGCTGCTGCCCAGGCCCTTTCAGCGCAGATTAAGAGCCCCCGTGATCCTTATGGGGTTTTTCGCCTGTGATGGGCCCACGTACGCAGTCACTGCCAGCCCGCCGTTCGCGCCGGCCCCTGCTGCGTATCCGGCACTGGCGGCGCCAGGGGCGCACCGAGCGCGTTCAGCGGGCCGTACGCCGCTTGCTGCAGCGCTTCAGACAGGCGCCTGAGGTCTGGTATGAGCTGGCCCGCAGTCAGGAGCAGCTGCAGCCGGAGCGGGCGCTTCAGCTGTATCGCCGGGTGCTCTGGCTGCAGCCGGTGCATGAAGCGGCGCTGTACCGCATGGGCAAAACCGCTTTTCAGCTGGGGCATTTTCAGACAGCCGCCACCGCGCTGGAAGCGTATCTGGCCTGCCAGCCGCCTGCTCCTGCCCGGCAGGTTTTTTATTTTTTAGGTGAAAGTTTTAAACAGCTGCAGCAGCCGCAGCGCTCTCAGCACTATTTTTTGCGGGCGCTGGAGTCAGGTTATGTGGACCTGAATGTGTGTCTTGGGCTGTTCAGTGATGCCGATACCCCCGAAGAAATAGCCCAGGCTATTGAGTGGCTGCAACGCCTGGCGCAGCTCTACCCCATGCCCCGCGATCGGCTGGCTTTTGCGCTGGGTTTTCTCTACGAAAAAAAATATGATATTCCAGCAGCCCTGGCCTGCTATGATGCGGCCCTGCAATTTAATCCCCACCAAATCCTGCTGCGGCTGAAACGGGCCTTGACCTATCCGGTGATTGTGCAGGACCTGGCCGATTTTGAACGCTGGGCTGCCGGGGTCCCAAAGGCCCTTAACCGGACGCTGAACCAGCTGCGTCAACAGCCGCTGCGCTTCAAAAATCAGGGCTTTACGGTCCTAAACAGCATCTACTCCGGCTTGTTTCGCCTGATCTATGTCAACGGTCTGCCGCTGGCCTGGCGCCAGCAGTTTGCTCAACTGCTGGCTACTCTGATTGAGCCCGCCGGTCTGGCGGCCAAAACCGATCCGCTGCAGCGTGCCCCGCAGTCCGCACGACCGATACACCTGGGCATCATTATGGCTGCCCGCAGCGTCTGGATGAGTTATATTTATGTGCTGGCCATGGTGGATTTGCTGGACCCAGCCGCTTTTCAGGTCAGTCTTTTTTGTTTTGGGGAGCGGGTGCATGAGCTGCTTGATCAGGCGCGGCCCTATCATGTGCGCAATCCCGCCATACGGGCCCATGTGCTGCAGGGAGATCTTGAAGATCACCTGACCCAGCTCCGGCAAGCCCGCCTCGATATCGCCTGGTTTACAGAGCCAAGCTGGGATTTTAAGCAGTATTTCCTGGCGGCCTGCCGGGTGGCGCCGGCCCAGTGCACCTCTGTGATGAATGCCAGCAGCACCGGATTGGCCACCATGGATTACTTTTTGTCGGTGGCTGATTTTCACCCGACAGGCGATCAGCAGGATTATTCAGAGCAATTGATTCTGTGGGATGCCCTGCCCTGCTGGATGCCGCAGATTGTTTTTCCGGAGCCCGTACCCCGCTCAGAATTTGGTTTGGATCCGGCGGCACATCTGTATACCTGTCTGCAGAATCCCCGCAAATTTCATCCGGATTTTGATGCTCTGCTGGCCGGTATTTTAAACGCTGACCCTCAGGGGCAGCTCTTGCTGGTGGCCGATGTGGATGCGGCGCTGGCCCAGCAGCTGACCCGGCGCTTTGAACACGTGATGCCTGAGCTGATGCCTCGAATCTGGGTCTTTCCGGCCCTGCCCAATGTGCAGTTTTTACAGCTGCTTCAGCTGAGTGACGTGGTGCTGGATACCCTTTACTATGGGGGCGGCACCACCACCTACCAGACCCTGGCCTGGGGAGCGCCGCTGGTCACCCTGCCCACACCTGGTCTGACGGGCCAGGCCACAGCGGCCCTTTGCCGTCGGGTAGATTATACTGAGGGCATTGTGGCCTCACCTGAAGCCTATATTCAAAAGGCCGTGGCCCTGGGCGCTGATCCTGCAGCCCGCAAGGCGATTCAGCAGCACCTGCGCTGCACTGCCTGGCGCCTGTTTGAACCTCCGGATATCAAAGAAAAACTGCATCGCAGTCTGGAGCACATGTTGTCATGAGAAATGCCGCTGATTTTCCCCGGCGCTGGCTGCGTCATCTGAACAACAGCACAGGCGCCCATCAGAAACGTGTTCTGCGCCGTTTATATGCTCGCTCAGCCCAGCACCCCGCTTTTTGGCGACAGCTGGCTGAATGGCATCTGCAGCAGGATGAGCTGCCTGAGGCCGAGCAGGCCCTGAACCGGGCGCTCTATCTGGCCCCGCGTGATCCGAATGTTCTGCAGCAGGCAGGACATCTGGCCCGTCAGCAGGGCCATCTGCCCCGTGCTGTACAGCTTCTGCTGCGCTGCCTGCAGCAACCGACTTTTGTGGCCGACGGGCTTTTTTATCGTCAGCTGGCAGCAGACTGTCAAAGTTGTGGGCTGAGTGATCTGGCGCTGTCACTTTATTTGCAGGCCCTGGAACAGGGTGATCTCAGTGTGGAAACCTGCCTGGCGCTGTTTCAGCTGCTGGCCGATCGGGGGGCGCTGCAAACAGCGCTGGACTGTTTACAGGCTCTGTCGCGCTGGCATGGCACCAGCCCGGATCTGCTGGCCATGATGGGGGGGCTTTTGCTGACGCAGCACGGCCGCTTTGCCGCAGCCCGGCAGATGTATCAGGAAGTCTTGCCGCACAGTCGCTGGCCCGCTTTCTGGCAGCTGCAGGCCACGCTTTGCCACTCGCCCATTAAAACCGAAGCGCAGGCCTGGCTGCGCGATTATCAGGCCCTGCAGTTTGGACTGAGCAGCCTGACCCAGCCTGGGCTTCAGTCTGTTGAAAGCGCGGCCAGCCCGGAACATTTTTTTTGCCTGACCGTTTTGCACCGGCAAATGGCTCAGTTTAACTATGCCCCTGTATCGCTGCGCCCGCTGTGGCAGGCTTTTGCCCAGCTCTGTTATTATCATCTGCCGCAGCTACCGCCTTTGCCCGAAGCGCGGGCGCAGGCCGGGCCCATCCGTGTGGGGCTGGTTCTGGCGCCGGGCAGTGCCGTTATGGTCTATATGGCCCTGGGCAACCTGCTGGAGCAACTTGATGAGCGTTTTGAGCTGCATGTCTTTGTGCAGGGGCACTTGCCAGCCCACTGGCAGCAGCCTGACAGTCCCCATCGTTTCCAAAAGGCAAAAGCCTTTTATGTACTGCCCGAAAACCTGCAGGCAGCAGCCACCTTGATGCGCGAAGCGCATTTACAGCTGGCTTTTTTTACCGAGCCCAGCTGGCAGTTTCAGCAATATGCCCTGGCCAGTCTGCGCATGGCCCCTGTGCAGCTGAGCAATTGGATCAACGTCGGCACCAGTGGCTTAAAGCAAATTGACTACTTTCTCTCTTCCACGCTGCTGGAGTCCCCGTCTGCCCAGCAGCATTACAGCGAAAAACTGATCTGCTGGCCCTGTCTCCCTTCATTGCCCATGCAGACCGTTTTCCCTGAGCCCCCTCGCAGCCGGGCAGATTTTGGCCTGGATCCTGAGGCGCCGGTTCTGCTCTGTGCGCAAAACCTGTTGAAGTTTCATCCTGATTTTGACCGGGTGCTGGCGACCGTGCTGCGGGCTGTGCCCACAGCCCAACTGGCGCTGGTGGCCGCCAAAGAAGACTGGCAGGCCGAGGAACTCAGCCGTCGTTTTGCTGAGGTCATGCCCGATGTGATGCCGCGTATCTGGATTTTTCCACCGCTGGCTAACGCGGACTTTCTGGGTTTGATTCAGATTGCCGATGTGGGGCTGGATACCTTTTATTATGGCTCAGGCAATACGGCCTATCAAATGCTGGCCTGGGGGCTGCCCGTGGTGACCTGGCCGGGGGAGTACCTGCGCGGACGCATTCAGGCAGCGCTTTGCCAGCAGATAGGCTACCCTGAAGGCGTGGTTGAAAGCCCCGTAGCCTATATGACCCGCGTAATAGAATTGCTCAACAGCCCTGACCTGCGCCAGACTATTCAGCAGCGGCTCCGCAACAACGCCGCCCGCATCTGGGAAGATCATCGCGCGGCCGCTGCCATGCAGGATTTCCTGAACAGCTTGTTTCCTGCTTCAGGCTGAGCGCGCTTTTTTACGGCTGACCTTTTTTTTAGGCGCTGCAGTGGGCTTACTTTTGGCAGATGCTTTTGTGTTAAGCAAAGGCTTCAGAAACTGGCCGGTAAAAGACTCTGGATGGGCCGCCACGGTTTCGGGCGTGCCCTGCACCAGCACCTGTCCGCCCCGATGGCCGCCTTCCGGTCCCAGATCGATCAGGTGGTCGGCGACCTTGATCACGTCCAGATTATGCTCAATCACCAGGACGGTGTTGCCCTTGCGCACCAGGCGCAGCATGACCTCCAGTAGTTTGGCCACGTCAGCAAAATGCAGGCCGGTGGTGGGCTCATCCAGCAGATAGAGGGTCTGCCCCGTGCTGCGCTTGCTCAGCTCGGTGGCCAGCTTGACCCGCTGGGCTTCGCCGCCGGAGAGGGTGGTCGCGGCCTGGCCCAGCTGGATATAGTTCAGGCCGACATCCATCAGGGTCTGCAGCTTGCGCTGGATGGCAGGAATCTGGTCAAAGTGCTCCAGGGCTTCTTCGACGGTCATATTGAGCACGTCGGCAATCGAGGCGCCTTTCCAGAGCACGGCCAGGGTTTCGCGGTTATAGCGCTGGCCTTTGCAGACTTCGCAGGGCACATAGACATCGGGCAAAAAGTGCATTTCAATCTTGAGCATGCCGTCGCCCTGGCAGGATTCACAGCGTCCGCCTTTGACGTTGAAACTGAAGCGTCCGGGTTTATAGCCCCGGATTTTGGCTTCCACGCTCTGGGCAAAGAGTTCGCGGATGGGTGTAAACAAGCCCGTATAGGTGGCCGGGTTGGAGCGGGGCGTGCGCCCGATGGGAGACTGATCAATGCGGATCAGCTTGTCGAGATGCTCCAGGCCTTCGACAGCGTCCACATCCAGCGGCCGGGGCTGGTTGCGGTGCAGGTGATGCTCCACGTAAGGCGCCAGAATTTCATTGATCAGGGTCGATTTGCCTGAGCCACTGACGCCGGTGACGCAGATCAGCTGACCGAGCGGAATGCTGACATCAATGTTTTTGAGGTTGTTTTTGCGCGCGCCCCGGATTGTCAGGGCTTTGCCGTTACCAGCCTGTCGTTTGGCAGGCACAGGAATGCGCTTCTGACCGCTGAGATACTGACCGGTCAGCGATTCCGGGGTGTTGCAGAGGGTTTCCAGATTGCCCTGGGCCACAATCTGCCCGCCGTGGCGGCCGGCCAGGGGGCCGATATCCACCAGGTAGTCCGCCTCGGTGATCGTGTCTTCGTCATGCTCGACCACAATCAGGGTATTGCCCAGATCCCGCAGGCGCTTGAGCGTATCCAGCAGGCGGCGGTTATCGCGTTGGTGCAGGCCGATACTGGGTTCATCCAGAATATACAGCACGCCCACCAGGCCCGAACCAATCTGGGTGGCCAGGCGAATGCGCTGGGCCTCACCGCCTGACAGCGTGTTGGCACTGCGGTTCAGGCTGAGATAGTCCAGCCCCACGTTCAGCAGAAAGCTGCTGCGCTCTTTGAGCTCGCGTAGAATCAGCTCCGCGATCAGGCGTTCGCGGGCGTTCAGATCGAGGTTTTCGAGCCAGCGGGCAAATTTTTCCAGCGAGAGATCGGTCACGTCAGCGATGCTGTGGCCCTGTACCCTGACCGCCAGACTGGCGGGCTGCAGGCGCTGGCCGTGGCAGCTGTCGCAGGGCAGTTTTTCCATGTAGCGCTCGGCTTCACTGCGGCTGGCTTCGGAGTTGCTTTCAGCATACAGGCGCTGCAAACGGGGAATTACCCCTTCAAAGCGGGTGTAAAAGCTGTACTGCATCTGCCCTTTGCTCTGGCTCTGGTAATCGACCTTGATGCGGCTGTCGTGGCCATGCAGCAGGACCTTTTGAATATTTTTGGGCAGCTTTTCAAAGGGGGTATCCAGCGAAAAATGGAGCTCTTGTTGCAGGCTGGTCAGCAGGGTCTTTAAATAAGAGCCGCCCGACTGATCCAGGCTGCGGGCCCAGGGGCGAATGGCGCCCTGGTTCAGACTCAGGCCAGGGTCGGGCACAATCTTATCGACGGCGATTTCCTGGCGTGAGCCCAGGCCATGGCAGTCAGCACAGGCCCCAAAAGGGCTGTTGAATGAAAACAGACGCGGTGAAATTTCCGGAAAGCTGAAACCGCAGTCCGGGCAGGCGTGATTCTGGTTATACAGCTGTGAGAAACTCCCGTCCATGGCTTCTACCAGTACCCGTCCCTCACCTTTATCGAGCGCCAGCTGCAGGGATTCGGTCAGGCGGGTGTGGGATTCTGATTTGAGCTTGAGGCGGTCCACCACCAGATCCAGATCGTGTTTGTGGGTTTTGCTGAGCTGAATGTCTTCGTCCAGCTCCCGGTAAGCGCCGTCCACCTTGACACGGGTAAAGCCTTCGCGCTGCAGGTTATCCAGCAGGCTTTTGTACTCGCCTTTGCGCCCTCGGATCAGGGGGGCCAGAATATACAGTCGGGTATCGTCTGGTAGGGCTGTGACCTGATCCACGATCTGATCGATACTCTGGGAGCGGATGGCCTGTCCGCAGTCCGGGCAGTGGGGGATGCCAATGCGGGCATAGAGCAGGCGCAGATAGTCATAGATCTCCGTCACCGTGCCGACCGTGGAGCGGGGATTGTGGCTGGTGGACTTCTGATCGATCGAGATGGCCGGCGAGAGCCCTTCGATGCTTTCAACGTCCGGTTTTTGCATCTGGCCCAGAAACTGGCGCGCATAGGCTGAGAGGGACTCCACATAACGCCGCTGACCTTCGGCAAAAATGGTGTCAAAAGCCAGGCTCGATTTGCCTGAACCGCTGACCCCGGTAAAAACGATCATCTGGTTGCGCGGCAGATGCAGGCTGACCTGTTTCAGGTTGTGCTCATTGGCATTTTTAATATGAATATGGCTGTGCATGGTGAGGATCCTTTGGTTCTGTGCGGCAAGGTTGAATGTCTTAACGTATACTAACGTATGAATCAGGTCCTGCGCAGACTTAATGTTTTAAAAAAAAGTTTTTTTCTGTGTTTTTTATGTTAAGCCAGAATTAAATGGCTTCAGCCGAAAGACCCCTGCACAGATAAGTAACGAGTCTTCATCTCATTGTAAAGGAAGTATTGAATTATGACTGCATGGGCTTCTGCCGGAAACATGACCCGCGCTGTTTCAGAACTTGGGCTGACTGCTGTTGAACAACAGCGCATGCTGCGCAACAACAACCTGATCACCACCAGTGTGATGGCCGAAAAGGACGCGCGCGCCGAAGAAAAAGCTGATCTTGATCTCAAAGCGGCTGACCTCAGATTTAAAGAAATTGCTGCTGATGCAAGTAAAAAAGCGGCTAAAATTGCTGCCGCAGCGGCTGTGGTGTCTCTGCTGGGCACGGTCGTCAACAGCACCCGTCCGAGCGGTGACAGCAAAAAGTCCGGCTGGGCCGATATTGTGAATGGTGTCGGTAACGTGATCACCAAGCTGCTCGATATCAGCAAAGCCAATGCTGAACTTGAAGCGGTTGAAGAAGATATGAAGCGCCTGAATATCATGCGCGTTGGCTCTGATAAAGCGGTACAGGCATTGAATGCCAACCCCTTTATCTAATTCTATAAGAGGTTTGTTTTATGCCCGCAATCCAAGCAATGCGCTCAGATGCTCTGGCGGCTCGCTCCAAGGAAGACGTCAAAGAAAAGATCCCGAGCTTTTTTAACTCGGTAAATCAAGCGCTGGGCCAGAATATCATCAAAGGTCAGGATAACGCTGAGCAGCTGATCCAGTCGCGCTTTCAGGCCGCCAATGCTTTGGCTGCAGAAATCCGCAAAAAGGTGGATGCCCAGGGCTCTCTGGCTGAGATGACGGCGGGAGGCGGCATGAAACTCGTTTCTTCAGCGGTCAGTACCTTTCTAGCAGTCCTCAGTAAAACCGATACGCGCGATATTATCGACGTGATCCGGTCCATCACGGAATTTATTCTCAAGCGTCAGGAGGCTCAGTTGCAATGGCGTGCTGTTGCTGCTACTTTTGCGCAGTGGACTGTTCAGGCAGGCTTTACCGGCAATGGCGAGTTTTTTGATGGCGCCGAAGAAGGCTCGGCCATGGGTGGTCGTGGTGCGATTATGTATCGTGATTCCTTTACGCCTCGCTGGACGGATCAGCGCTTTTATAACCGTCAGGATGGTTCGACCATTAACTATGCTTCGTTTTATAACTGGGGCTCAGTCGGATCCATCAGTCGCATGTTTCATTACGATACAACCGTTAATGGTTCTGCAGCTTACCGTAACAACACCTGATTTCAGGGCGTTGTCCTTTGAGATAGACAAGATATTTAAACAGGAGAATATAAAATTATGGCCGGAATTGGCAACGTGCAACTGGGCGTCAAGCTCACAACTGCCGATGTGCACAATCAGCGTCTGACCACAACGGCAACGGGCATGGCCAGTGTCTCAAGTGGCTTTGTCTGGAACCCTACCAGCCGCGCAATCCTCAAAAAAGAAGAAACCGATAAGCAGAATGACGACAACCTGATCTTCCTGTTTGAATACCGTGCCCTGCTGAATTCCCGTATTCAGACCCTGATTGCCCAGCTCAGCAACGCCCTGGCCTCTGATCTGGATGTGGCGATGAGTGCGGCCAACCCACGCTGGGGCGGTACGCCCAAACCCGCCATGAACGGTCTCTCAACGCCCACAGTTGCAGATGCCGGTGCGGCCCGTACAGCTTATAACTTTATGATGGGCTGGATGAGCTCTTCCACCGTGTCTGCCGGTGCCACACCCGCTTTAACAGGCAGCGCCTTCGTTCCTGGGCCGCCGCCTGTGCCTGGCTCTGTCCAGCAGGCAGAAGGTTTTGACGGTACTTTTGAAGGTGTCGCTTATGGTGGGGGCACACCCACGCTGAGAGCTGCAGGTACGGCAACGCTGGTCACTGTTGGCCCCTTGCCCGCAAACGGTAACAGTCGGGTGATTGACACGCTTCAAATTGGTGACTTGCGCGGTGCGGCCCCCACTTTTATTTATACAAATACAAATGCGGATGACGCAGCGCCTACAGCCGATCACAATGTTCTGGATAATAGTTTCAGCGGGCCACTTGGTGCAGGTGCCCGTGCACGAAATGCCAAGAATTTGTTTCAGAAAGTTTTATTTGATGCGGTCTCAAGTGTTGAATACCGAGCGGTGCTGAGTTCAGGCCTGTTTAAAAATCTGGTCGTGGCTGCCAGCTCGAGTCTACCCACGGGATCACAGGTCCAGGCAAGCTTTAATCTGAGTTTTGAAGGTGCCCAGGATGGCGGTAACCTCCATATTTCTCTCGATAAGATGACGGCCTATTATGCTTCGGGCTAAGCAACGCACATCCACATGACAGGCAGTGCTTTGAATCAATGACGATGCAGGAGTCTTTTATATGACGTTTACCTTTGGTCTGGGCAGCAACAATATGCAACAGCAGTTTCAACAGGACCCCACCTCGTTTAAACTGGCGGATATGTCCAGCAATCTGGATAGATATCGGCAGTTGGCCAATCCCGATACAGCCTCCAGCTTTTTGGATTACACCAGCTCCTATTTGAATGTGCTGATGCAGCAAGATCAAAAAAACGACAACAGTACCGTCTTTCTGTTTGAATACCAGGCTCTGCTGCGCTCACGAATTCAGCAGTTGATTACTGATTTGACGGCTGCTTTGACGCGTGACCTGGATACAGCTTTAGAAGGAACCCGTGCGGCCTGGAATGATCGTTCCGCTTCTCAGGGATTTACCGATCGTTTGCAGGATGCTGGTGCTGCCCGTGTGGCCTATAACTTTATGACGGGTTATGCCCAGGGGGTCAACCCTGCCGGGGGCTCTGTAACTTCTGAACCTTATGTCGGAGTACCCCACTTTGATGGGAGGAATCGCGTCACCCCGGACGCTTCCGCCGATGCGATTTTCTTTCGCAGTCTGGGTGCAGGCAATGGCGATGAAGCCACTGTGCGTGTTTTTGGTACGGCTACTATTCAGCAGTCTTTTCATATGGAAGCCGAAACCGAAGGCTTGATCGACTCCCTTGAAGTGAATCATGGGGGGCGTACTGTGGCTTATCGCGAAGTGGGTGGCGGTTTTATCTCCCATCAGAACCGCTATCGTTTTATTGATGTGGCAAATACTCCGCCAGCCCCCTCCATCCCTAACTACCGTTCTAATGCCCAGAACATTGTCTATACCAATAATAACCTGCCTCAAAACGTGGCTGGAGCTGCTGATACAGGAAACATGAATAATCTGGACTGGGTCAATGAGACCCAAAGCTATGAAGCTTTTAATGCGACAGGCCGGGCTAAAAATCAGTTTCAAAAGGTGCTGTATGATGCCATTTATGAGTTAGATCAGCGTAATTTGCTGCGCGATATTTTTCGTTTGTCTGAGAAAAACGGCTTCTTCAGTGATATGCAGGTGGCATCAACTTCCTCCCTACCTTCGGGCTCTCAGGCCCAGGCCAGTGTGTTTCTTAACTTCGTTCCGGAAAACCCTGATCGTCCAGATCTGGGGGGACGCATCAATCTTTCAATCGATCGCTTCAGCGCCTTTTATCATTGCTAGCGCTGGAAACTTAAGACAAAGGAGCTTATTTTATGTCAATCGGGCAGCTTGGAAGTTCAGGACAGTCTTTCAGAGATTTTCTGGGAGGCGGTCAGCGGGATATTGGCCAGGGCTTGCAGGCTGTCCTGTCGAATTATGCCAGTCCCAATGGCAATTTTTTACGGCTCGAAAACCGTACCCAGGGCATGTTTCAGCTCACCTCTGGCGAGTATCAGACCACCTATGACCGCGATGCCCAGAACAGCTTTGCCCAGACCTGGTATAACGAGTACCGTGCCGTTTTGAGCCTGCGCGCTGAAGCACTCAAAAAAAAGCTGAACCGGGCTTATGTGCGCACCCTTGAAAACAGTATCTATGCGCCCATGCGCCCCGACGAACGCTGGGCGCCCAATGCCAACCGCGATCGCAATGATATCAGCGCCGAAACGCCCCTGGCTTTTTATTCAGGTGCCGTGATTGACAACCCGCCCAACGAAGTGGAAGAAATAGACAACAATCTGTACGCCCACCCGGACTGGTTCGGCCCCGATAAGCAGGCGTATGGCGGTACAAGTGATGCTTACAACGATATTCGCCGCTACATCAACAGCCAGGCCCCTCTTCAGGATATGGACGGGGACGGTACTGCAGAAGTTCAAATTAATGGCAGCCTGATACCAGCAGATGATCCTGTGGCCTACCCCACTTTTAAGGGGCCTCACTACAAAGCACCTGTTGACAGCACGGGCTATGTGACCAGCGACGGTGCTGCTGACAACCAGTATTATGACCTCTGGCGCACCAATGCAGGACCAGTCCCATCCCCTTACGCTTACGATCTGAATGACCCCGGCGTTAACAGCAACGCCTGGTTTGAAGAAATTGCCAAGAACATGAACGTGCCGCCCTCGACAGATACCCGTAACTTTGTGCGTTCCAATGCCAGTAACCGTTATTATATTGAAACCTTTAATGGCATGACATCAACGGATTTTGCTCTGTTGCCGACTTTTATTACGAGTAACAGCAATCCAACGACCATGCAATTTACAACAGCCCAGCGCGACGCCATTGTAGCAGGTGGTCATGGCATGACGAATGGCGACTTTACTGAAACATCGCCTGGCAGCGGTATTTACACCTTAAACAACGGCATTCGCTTTGTTGACCCTGATCCAGGTGTGTCTAATCAGCGTCTGTTTGCACCGGATCCAGGCTCGTTTCCTTATGGCTCCGGTACGGTCGGCGGCATCACGCTGAATCCCAAGCTGGCCCAGCCTTTGGGCGCGACCCTGGATGAACAGGATTTTAATGCCAGCAAAGGGCATTTGCCGCCTTATCAGCAGGGTTTTCTAGACTCCTGGTATGAGGCCCGTCAGATCCAGAAGCGTGAAGCGCAGATAGAAGCTGCTTATAAAGCGTATGTGGATAATGCGGGTGACATCAAAGCAAAGAATCCTGACTATACCTATGATCAGATTATGGACCAGGTGTTCTCAGGCATTGACCAGCTGGCCAAAGGCTCGGTGACAGCGCCTACCTCCCCGCCCAGTAACTATCCGCCCGGTACCCCTCCGCTGCCGCCAGTCAACCCACATCCTGATGCCCCGAGTAATTATCTGGACAACGTCAGCCCTATCAGCGGTATGGTTCCCTATGGCTATTACTACACGCCACCCAGTACCTTTGAGGGTACCATCAACTCTGTATACCAGGTTGGTGCAGACTATAGCAGTCCCAAAACCCCCAGTTCAGAAGCCAGTATTTATTCGATTCTCAATAAGCGTCTCGAAATGATGGCAGACCCGGTCGGCAGTGTTCCTGCGCCACCGGCTTTGCCCCCGGTCAGCACGCCTGGCCCGCCGGCGCCGCCACCGCCAACCCCGCGCACAAGTATTGGTGATTCTAAACTTTATGTACCTATTCCTGTAGGTGCAGCTGAGTCCAATGGCCAGCCGGATGTAAATGATGATAACGGTACAGACGATTTGGTTGATACCACCAAAAGCGCCTTTGGTGGCAACACCATGGATGTGATCAGCAATCTTTTTGTGGGACGTCAATGGGACTACGCGCCGGGTTTTGTGCCCGGAGGTGCTGAAACCGCCACACCGGGCACAAAAGACATTGCGCCAGTCAAATATGATGCTGAGACCATCTCCTCGCATCTTAAGGTTTCGCCTGTTTTGTGGTATGACCCTTACGCCAAAAGCAGCTCAATGATCTCAGCCATGACCCTTTCTCCGCCGATCGAAGGCTTTGCCCTGCAAGCGATTGCAACCGGTCTGGCGCTGGGTCGTCTGGACGATGTGGCCAATAACCTGCTGGGCGGCCCTTTCTTTCATGTGGGCGGCGGCTCTGACTCCAAGGGGATTGTTGACCTGGACGGCACCTCGACGGCTTACAGTTTCAGCGGCACAGCCATTGGTGCCGGGGTTGGCGGCATTTACTGGGGCCACACTTCAGCCATTGGTACGATTGGCAAGGTAGAGGACCTGATGGATAACTCCGGCGGTCAGGGGGGGGATATTGGTCCCGCCCTTCAGGCCATGAACCTGTCATTGGGGATTCTGGCCAATATTGGTGGCGCCAGTAAGGACGATATCAGTTACTTCCCCAACGTCGGGATCGGAGGCTTTCACGCAGATCTTAACATCCCGATTCCGATTCCCATTCCCATGGCGGGTGTGTTCTTTTTGAACCTGCCCATGACCACATATGGTGCCGCTTCTTACGATATTCTGACGGATTATATGCATGAATTTCTGGATGCCATGAAGCATGAGGTGATCGATAGCGTTTCGGCCTATTCTTATGCCACCAGCGGTGGTTATGCCATGGACAGCTATGGCATGCGCGGTGAATACCACTTTACCGAAAAAACAGCCTGGTCCACCCTTCAAAAAATGCCCGAGCTCATTGGCATTTTTGATTTAGGCGGTTTTCTGGATCAGGCCAAGGGTTTATTGGGTATCAACTCATATACTATCAATGATTATAATTTACGCGAAGATGGAGTCTTTGGTGGTGAACAGCGTCATAGTATGAATGCGGGCGAAGCCCGTGAGCTGGATACGGGTGCATTCTTCTCGACAGCAGCCTTTCTGTCGCAGTTTCAGCTCAATGATCTGAGTTATTCTTACTGGACTGGCACGCACCAGAACGAAGAAATCGCCAATATGGATACCCTGCGGATGCTGGCCCTCACGGGCAAAGAGATCATGAAGTTTCTCAACAAAGCCATTTTCGCGGCTGCGGGCAGGCTGAATGCGGGCCCGCCCAGTATGGGCTGGGCTGTGGTATTGAGCGTGCTGGACCTGATGCTGTCCTCTTATCAGCAGCAATTGAATGAAAACATGATGTGGGATCTGCTGCTGCGCGATCAGAATGAAAGAGGTTTTGTGACCTCCGATCGCATCAGCAGCAGCAGTCTGACAGCCGAAGGTTATGACTTTATTGAAGACGAGAAAAAACTGTTTGCTTATGACTACAATACCACCCGCGACGGCGGTCAGCTGGGCGCTATCGGTGCGCTGGCCCAGTGGGGCACGGGTTCCTTTGAATTGCCTAACCAGGTGCTTAACGGTATGGCCAATACCCGTCGTTATAAACCCTTCTTAACTGGTGTTGACGGCGCTGCCGGCCGCCAGGGTTATGGCGCCGCCTTTGGCATCGATGGCCGCAGAGCCCATGAGCTGAGTCGTCATGAGGGTGATACCACTCGTTATGATGACAACTGGGATATCAAACGTGGTTTCTGGGACGATACGGGCATGGGCGATATCAACGAAGTTTATGTGCGTAAAAATGTGGTGGACTATAACGGTGCGGTGAGTGAGGGTCTCAGTGGTCTGACGCCCAATGTTACCACCCATATTGATCGCTATGTGGGCTCGCATGGCCGCATTGTGGGTCGCAATTATGATGGTGCATCCCCCCTGAATCTGCAGAGCTTCCGGACAGGCTACTATCACGATAAATACTTTGGCACCTTTATTAACGCAGCGGACGCCACTGCCAAAGGGGCTGCTGCGGTCAACGCAAACACCGTGCGTGTGGGGGTCACTGGTGATGTGGATGGCCGCAGTAACGTGATTCTGCAACTTCACGGCGGGCAAAAGTACTATGATCGTCGCTACGATTATACGTTGAATGTCAAAGGCCTCGACAGCACAGCGATCAATCTCACAGCCAACCAGGCGCTGGCGCCTGTGCTGGGCGGTCGCATGCTGCTGGCCCGCGTTGACCAGAACAATCTGACTCAGGCTCTGGGTGAAAGCACCATCGGGGTTGAAAACCCCCTGACCAGAGTGCTTTATGAACATATGCACCTCAAATCAGATGGCTCCAATGCCCAACTGGTCAGAGAATACCGCGACGTGTTTAACAACGGATTTTTGGACGATATGTTCCTGACGGCCTCGGCCAATGCGACCACAGGCGGCGGTGTCACCTCATCGATTCGGATTAAGTTTCGTCAGATCGGCACTGCCGCGACTTCAGCGGCAGTGCCGGTCAATTTTGGTGATTACGAAGAACGCCGGCAGGAAGAAATTGCAGGGACGCGCACTGTGACCCGTGCAGACGGCACCTCTGTAACCCAGAATCTGCTGCGTGAACCCGGCTTGGTCGGTACTTATGATGTCTTTAAAAACACCAACCGGGCGATGGCGGAGATTTATCTCAGCTCCTTTTACGCCTTTAAGCGCCCGCCGGCCACGCCAGCCAAATAGGTGACCGACTTCAGCCCGAACAGGACAACTGTTCGGGCTTGTTAGTTCTGTGTTGGCTTTATATTAAAACTTCTTTTAGTTCAGACAGAAGATAGGCCTCTCGCAGGATAAGAGACGAGTGAACATCTATCCAAGGAGCATACCCCATGAGCTTTTCTGCATTTAACGTGGGCACTCAGGCCATGAACCTGACCAGCAATAAATCCCCGACATTGCGCCTGGCGAGTAAGCCGGTTGCGGGTGGCAGCTTTACCCCTTCCACGCTTGAAACCGCTTTTGTGTTGCGCTCGTCTCTCGATTATCAATGGGAAAAGGCTTTTAACGATCAGTATCGCGCCAAAATGCAGAACCGCCTGAATGAGCTGACCAAACAACTGCAGGAAGCCTATGCCGATCTGCTCAATGTGTCCACCTCCCAGCAAATTGGTGAAGGTGCTGCAACCAATCTGCGCGCAGACGTTGTGCTGGACGGCAATGATAACGCACAAATTATTGAAGGCATTGCAGGTATGACGGGCTTTGAAGACCTGGGTGTCAGACCCACTGACCAGCGTGGCATGGTTTTTGGGACAGACAACGATGGCAATGACATCTGGCGTGCGCCTGTGGGCTATTCTGGCAATCTTCAGGACGGTTTAAACGGGATTGTCGCTGCTGATGATGGTTACTTTGGCTATGGCCGTGCGCTGGCCGGAAGCCGCAACGTTGAGTTTCGTTCTCTGACAGACAGTGCCACGGCTGCAGGCAATGTCAGCGGTGATATTTTTGTCACCATGCGCGTGGAAGACGATCCGCCTGAGCCTGCACCTGTTCCAGGCTTTCTTGGGTTTTTGCAGGGTATTACCTCTCTGATCACAGGGGGGCCGCCCCCGCCAACCTACTTCAACCAGAAGCTGGAACAGAAAACAACCACTTTTAATACAGGGGCCTTCTGGTCTACGGTCAACTATCTGTACAACTTTGCACCGCGTGAGATTCAGTACAGTTACGCCGTGGGTTATACGGCCAACTCAGACGAAGCGGGCAATGACAACTACCTGATCAACGGTGAACTGGTCCATCTGACGGATGTACCTGACAGTCGCAACCAGACTTATCCCCTTTCGGGAGATGATGCGGGGCAGCGCGTGGCCTGGGTCAGCACGGATCCAACTGAAGGTTATCAGTTGGAGCGCTCAGGCACCAGCCAGGATTACACTACCGTGGTCAACCGTCAGAAAGCCTGGCTGGATCCAGAGAGCTGGAACGCCGCGGGTTTAACCCAGTCTCAGAAAAACGAGCTTAATCTGAATCAGGATCTTGTGGCCACAGACGTGGGTACACGCCTCTGGCGTAACAACGCCGATGTATCAGACGGGGAAGTTCAGATTGTGGACGGCCTGATCTTTCAGAGTGGCACCTATGTCTATGAAGGCTTGTTTTCCAATACCAATGGTGTCGGCGGTAATGTGGTGGGTACCTATCTTGAAAACGGGATTGTGTATCAGAGTCATGCCCGGCAGGTTACCTCAACATCAACCATTAATACCACCACGACAGTCTCTGCTGCAGCAGGAGCGCCTAATGACCCGCCTGAATATATTCAGTTGACACTTGGCTCTACGGCAGGCATGAGCGCTGGTGATACCCTGACGATTGATGGTCAGACCCGTGTGATTCAGAGCATTGCTGGCAGTGTGGTCACCTTGTCTGGACCGGTCACCTTGCTGGAGATGGCGTCACAGATTCCCACATCTGTGACTGTGACGCCTGCAGAAGCAGGCCCTCCACCCAACTTTATTGAAGTTCGGCTAGGCACAATACCTCCGTCTTTCGTGCCCGGAAGTACACAAATTCGAATTCAGGATACCGGGCCGCCACAGCCTGCGATTGATGAAACACGCACGATTATTGCTATAGATGCTAATGGTGTGGCAACACTTGACGCCCCGGTAAACTTACCTGTCTTTGACCCTGCCGGTGGGTATCAGGGAACTATTCTCAGAACCCCACCCGCCAATCAGGCCTATGATGTTGAAGTTCAGGCCGGTGGCGGCGGTGCCGTGCGGCTCTTTGATACCAATATTCAGCTGGGCAGCGTGTTTAAGCACAAGGTCGATATGGGGGAGCGGTCGACTGAGGCAGGCGGCGGCCTGAACACCGATATTACGGTTGATGAGACCGAGCTTGTGGATGACGTGACCCGCGTGAATGCCAGAGGGCAAATTACCAGCTCGCTGTTCTTTAACCATTACATTGTAGAAACCCGCACAGCGGAGTTTAACAATGACAAGCGCACCAACGTCGACGACCTGACCACGGCGGTTAATGACATTGAGCGTGACGGTACCGGTAAAATGTACGTGCATGGTGGTCTGGCCCGCTCGAATGCGGTGGACGCGAGCAAAAGCTATGACTGGGTTCCCGACGCTGACCCGACTGCCAATAATCCCAATGACAGTATTTCCCGCTCTACGGGCAATATGACCGACAGCTTTAACGGGGAGTTTATTCAGGGGCTGCACAAGATTCATAGCTTTAATGGCCTGAACGTGGTCAGCAATGACAGCAAAAAAGCCAACCCCATTCTGGGGGGCTTTGAAATCGGCAAGTATGAAGGCGTGATGCGCTCTTATGAAATGAGTCGCAATATCGTTGACTTTGAGCCACCGTCAGTGATGGAGATCAATGCAGCCAATGCCGTGCCCACGGACTGGTACCAGTCAGAGCTGCTGGCCACAACAAATGCCGGTGATCCTGATAACGGCTTTATCTGGTTCCCATTGGTCAAAGACACGCTTTACAGCTATGACGATGACGAAGTTGTGGGCGGAGCTGCGGGTTACGGCAAGCTCAACTCTCCCCGACAGGTGATCCAGGCCCGCAATACCTTTCACCTGAAGCCAGATGATTTGCTGGAATTGGAGAACCCGACCAACTGGATCACCGACGCCACAGGCCGGGTGCGTCCGACCTATACCAAAAAAGCGTTCAATGTCAGTATTGACCTGACAGGGGTTCATTATGGTACAGGGAACGACCAGCCCAAGATTTTTATTAATGGCCGCGAAGTGCTGGTGACGCCAACGGCTCCGCTTATTGGCGGCGCTTACCCTGCCGATATACGTGATGTCAATTACACCTTTGATATGGCGCCTTATCTGCAGGAAGGTCTGAATACCATTTCGATTCAGGCCTCAGACGGGACATTTATCAACTCAGCAGGTGTCAATAACTACCGAGAAGGGATCCGTGTCACAACCGGTACGGGTAACGAACCTGAGGTTGACGCGCTGATCAATGCCAAAGTGATTACGGGCTATGATGACCTGGCTGCAGCCAAATATGCGCCAGAGTTTGTCAGGCCAGGAACACTGAAGGTTCAGAGCCGCTGGCAAACGCGAATGGTGCCTTTGTCGGTGGAAAACGATAACGCAAGCAAACTTGCCAGGCTGTCGAGCTCAAAAGAAACAACGGGTTCTTCAAATAAGGCGGCCAACAATTTTGTGGAAATTTTGATTGGGATTCTGAATCAGGAAAAATACCGGGATATCTTCAAGCTGGGTCTGTTGAGTAATCTCAACCAGCTGGCGATCACCAGTCAGACCAGTCTGCCCAACGGCATGAGTCTGGAAGGTGCGCTGACCTTGACTTATGATCAGACCAAGCAGAGTATATCTGTGGTACAAGATAAATTAGTGGCTAGCAATTAAAGGAGGACGAAAGATGATTGATTTAAGTAAACTGACAGAAATGGTGAACACGACCAATGCCCTGGCCCAGGCTCAGCAACAGGTGAATGCTTCGCAGCAGCAGGCTCAGTCAGCTCAGCAGAGTGGTGGACAGCCCAGTGCCGAGCCTACAGGTGCTGCCGGTCAGCTTTTTGCTCAGCTGGGTAGCGTTTTGAACGCCGCCAGCTCTGCGCCGCCCCAGTCCAATGCCGAGATGGTTGATCTGCAGCAGGCCGCTGCCCTGGTCAGCTCCAAAGTCAGTGCGCTGGTGGCCCAGGCCAATGCCCTTGAAGACCAGATTAACCTGGCCCCTACACCTGATGCTGTCAGTGTCGATGAGCTCTTTGCTGAGTTTTCTAAAATTCTGGCGCAGTTGACAGAAGACATGAACGCCCTGCAGAAAAAAGTTCAGGAGAAAAAACAGGAAAGCGAAATGTCTCTCGAACAGAAGCCCACCGCTTTGAAAGCTGGGGAGTCTGCGACTGACCTGTCCTTTAACCGTACACTTTCCTAACCATTATGCTTGATTTGCAACAACGTATTCATGAAGGCGTTGAAGCGCTTCAGCAGCAGGATTTAGAGACGGCGCAGGCGATTTTTGAGTCTGTTCTGGCTGCAGAGCCCCGCTCTGCAGCCGCCTGTTGTAATCTTGGTATGATTGCGCTTGTACAACAGCGCCTGCAGGAAGCGCTGGATTACCTTCATAAGGCCATTCAGTACGACGACCGCATGTTTCACGCCTATCTTAACCTTGGCAGCGCCCAGTTTATGCTCGGTGATCTGGTCAGGGCTGAGCAAACCTATACCAAAGCGGCCCAGCTGGATCCTCAGAATATCGATGTCCATATCAATCTGGGTATTCTTTATGGCCAGACCCAAAACCTTGAAAAAGCCCGTCAGTCTTTTGAGCGTGTTCTCAAGTTAAATGGCAATACCTTTCAGGCTGCGTTTATGCTGGGTTCTATTTATATGGAGATGGGTGACCATTACCCTGCAATGGCCAATGTTCTGGATGCGCTGCGCCTGTTTCCCAGGCATCAGGAGTCCAGAATCTTACTGTCTGAAATTTACCGCCGGATGGGGCGTTATGACGCTGCCGAGCGTGAGCTTCAGCGTTTGCATCAAGACGAGCCTGAGCTGTTAACCCCTTTGGTGCGTCTGGGCATTATTTATATTGAAACTGGCCGCCACGCTGAAGCCTTGCCTTTGTTGGAGCGGGCACTTGAAGCAGGGGTTGAAACCATGCAGGTTTATGAGCTCTGTGGCATTCTTTATGAAGAGCAGGGCAATCTTGAAAAAGCCCAGGAAACCTATCAGCAGATCCTGTTGATTGATCCAGATAATGAGAACGCTCAGGCCGGGCTTGATCGCATTCAGCGCCTGCCAGAAATGGGTGCCTCACTGATGGGTGGCTAAAGCCAATCGCTTTATCTGCTTGTCTCTAACTCTGAAATAATCTGACGGGTCCGGTTAAACAAACGACCGGGCTCTACAGGTGTCTGAAAGACTTCTGTAATACCCAGCTTTTTAATCAGGCGTGTTTGCAGCTTGATGTTTTCGGGCAGAATGGTAAACAAAGGTGTTTTTTTAAAGTCCTGGTGATTTCTGATCAGGCGTGCAAACTCAAGGCTTTCGGTGTTGGTATCACCAAAAATAACCACCAGAGGTGGCCGACGCATAAAAACATCGGCCAGTGCGTCGATGACCTGGCTGTGCCAGTGTATTTCAATGTTCTCCAACTTGTTTAAGATCCGTTCGACGATTCGGAAGCTGGATTCACTGGGTGTCCAGATTAAAATGTGCTGAACACCCAGATGAGGGACCAGATTAAACAGTTTGTTCTCAGGGGCTTTCATGTCTCAGTTTTTCGAGCGCATGTTGCGATCCCTGAATCCAAATCAGGCTTTTAGCCTCTCCTGTAAAAGACCTACAACCTGTGCGGGTGTGTCTGCCACAGGAACGCCGGCAGCATTCAGGGCTTCGACTTTGGCTTCAGCTGTGCCGCTGCTGCCTGAAATAATGGCACCAGCATGACCCATGCGTTTGCCAGGCGGTGCGGTGCGGCCAGAAATAAAGCTGACAACAGGTTTGCTGACATGTTTGGCAATGTATTCTGCAGCCACTTCTTCATCGTTGCCGCCAATTTCACCAATCAGTACAATGGCTTCAGTTTCGGGATCTGCTTCAAACAGTTCCAGCAGATCAACATATTTGGTGCCGATAATCGGATCGCCGCCAATACCCACACAGGTAGACTGTCCCATACCGGCCTGTGTCAGCTGGTAGACCACTTCATAGGTCAGCGTACCACTGCGTGAAATCACGCCGATGTTGCCGGCTTTGTGAATATGCCCGGGCATGATGCCCACTTTGGCTGCACCGGGTGCAATCAGGCCCGGGCAGTTTGGCCCAATCAGGCGACAACCGGCCTGCTGAACATACTGATATGCGCCAATCATTTCCTGGACAGGAACACCTTCGGTGATACAGATAATCAATGGGATTTTTGCATCAGCAGCTTCCAGAATGGCGTCAGTGGCAAAACGGGGGGGGACAAAAATAATGGAGCAGTTGGCTGCCGTCGCGTCCACTGCTTCCTGAACCGTATTAAAGACGGGAACGCCAGCCATTTCCTGACCTTTTTTGCCAGGGGTTACACCTGCTACGACAGATGTGCCGTAATCCAGCATTTGCTGGGTATGAAAAGAACCATCGCGTCCGGTAATACCCTGGACCAGCACGCGTGTTTGTGCATCAAGAAGAATAGCCATTAAAACCTCACCTGATTGTGCTTGATTTTTAGTTTTCGGATTTTATGCATGATAGCATTCTTGAGCGGGGATTGTGAAAATGCCTCTGACTTTTGTCTGGCTGGAGAATCGGTTAATATACAGCTTATGTCTAAGCTTTCAGAATCTCTTCAACCTCAACCCTCGGTCTGTCTGGCCTGTGGTTTTGCCTGGGCGGTGACTTTGTTTCAAAGTGAAAACCGCCCGCTTGCAACCCTGGGGTGGCCAAGCAGTGCACAAAGCTCCTGTGAAATGCCTCGCTATCCGCTCGACTTTATGCGGTGTGTCCGCTGTGGCCATATTTATAATCGTTCTTTTGCGTATCATCAGGTGCCTTATCAGTCTCATCCCAATCTGATGTATAACGACAGCCAGATCTGGCAGTCCCATCTGGATCAGCTGGCCCAACGTCTGCTGGCCGTTCTGCCGGAAAATCCGGTGGTGATAGAAGTTGGCTGCGGTCAGGGTGCTTTTTTGAAGCGACTGGCCTCTTTGTGTCCGGACGGTCGTTTTATTGGTTTTGACCCCAATTTACAGACGGGTCAGACGGCCTCAGAAGCCAATGTGTCTTTGGCGGCGTGCTTGTTTGAACCTGCCAAACATCTTTCTGCGTATCGTCCTGATTTGGTGCTAAGCCGACATGTTTTAGAGCATTTAATGAATCCTCTGGCGTTTCTGCAGGAAACCGTCTTTTTTTCGTCCTGCTATGAGGTTTATCCCCACCTGTTTTTTGAAGTGCCTTGTGTGGATCGGCTGCTGGCTTTTGGTCGTCTGGAAGATCTTTATTATGAGCATAACTCTCATTTCACCAGCCGCTCGTTTGAGATCATGTTGCAAAGCCTGCCTTGCGAAACCCATTTTATTGAAACCGGTTACAATGGCGAGGTGATTTTTGGTTTGCTGCGTCTTAAAGCCATGCCTGAATGCCAGAAAACCCTTGCTGAAACACAGCACTTCAAGCTGCTTGCTCACAGGGCACAACAGCAGATTGCCCGGCAGGTAGATGCTCTGCTGAAGTCGGGTAAGCGCCTGGCCCTTTGGGGTGGTACAGGTAAAGGCGCTGCTTTTGTGCATCATTTTGGGCTGGAGCCGGTGGGCTTTCCCCTGCGGGTAGTGGATTCTGACCCGCTGAAAGTGGGGACCTATGTTCCTGGCACGGCTTATCAAATCGAATCCTGTGATTTGCTTGAAGCCGAGCCTGTTGATATCATTATTATTCCTGCGCAGTGGCGTGCTGCAGATATTGCGCTGGAAATTCAGTCCCGCCGGATTGCTTTTGAACACTTGATGATCGAACACCAGGGGGTTCTGGTGGACTTTTTTAATCCAGACCACCCTTATCACGCTTTAAACGCTTGACCCGCCACACTTCTTGCTGTAATTTGTAAAGAGATGTTAAGAAAGAAAGACGTGCAGCATGCTCTCTGTCTTGTCCCCCGAGTTTCTCTATCTTTTTGTGGCTCTTTTTGGGCTGGTGATTGGCAGCTTTTTAAACGTGGTCATCTTTCGGACCCCGGCTATTCTGCTGGCTGACTGCACAGAAGAGGAGCTGGAGGAAGAACAGAGTATTCCTGACGCTTTTTTCGCCCGTGTCGTCTGGGCACTGCGCTACGTGCTCTCAGACATCTGGTTCAGTGTGGCCTACTGCTTTAAAGATTTCTGGCAGGAGTCGGTCCTGGTTTTGAAGGGCATTGCTTTTCCTGCCTCACACTGTGGCCATTGCCAGCAGCCGGTCAGATGGTACGATAATCTGCCTGTACTGAGCTGGTTCTGGCTCAGAGGAAAATGCAGACACTGCCAACAGGCGTTTTCGTTTCGCTACCCCCTGATTGAGGCCCTGACAGCCTCTTTGTTTTGTTATGCCTTCTGGCTGACCGGCATGAGCCCTGAGTTGCCGCTGTCACTGTTTTTGGTGGCTGTGTTGTGGACCATCTTCTGGATTGATTTGGATACACAGTTTATCTTCAATGTGATGACATACCCAAGCATTTTGATTGCGATCCTTTATAATGCATATCAAGGAACGCTTTTTTTAGCGCTTGCCACCGGTTTGGGTGTCTGGGCTCTGTTTGAGCTGATTATGCTGCTTAGCATTATCTTCTTGCGTAAAGAGGGTATGGGCGGCGGAGATGTCAAGCTTGCCATTCTCCTGGGTATCTGGCTGGGGCCGTCTAAATTGGTTGTTGCACTGGCATTGGCCTTTACTCTTGGCGCTTTGGCAGGTCTTGGCCTGCTCCTGGTGAGCAGACAAAGCAAGCCCTTTCCATTTGGGCCATTTCTGGTTCTGGGTGCTCTGGTATCGTGGGGTGTTGGTGATGGTGTATGGACGTGGTATATTAATAAGTCAATCTCGTAGAATGATGAATAATATGAAGCAGAATAAGAACTTCAAAGGATCCCTATCATGAAGCTATTTGGCCGAGAGATTAACCCTGGCTCCCTGGCCCGTTTGCTCAAAAATCCCTTTTCAAAAGAGCCGCCTATTGGTATTGATATTACCAATGAATTTATCCTGGCTGTTGAAATTGCGCCCATGAAAAATCAGCCCGATCAGCTTGAGCTGTTGCGTATGGCCCATGTACGCACACCTGAAAATGCTGTGCGTGACGGTGAAATCGTTGACCCTTCAAGGGTCGCAGCACAGATTAAGTCTTTGCTTTCAGAGCACGGGTTTAAGTCGCGTAAGGTGATCACTGCTGTTTCAGGCCAGGCTGCCATTATCCGTCCGCGGATTAAGTTTCCGGCGATTCCACGCAAGGAGCTTAAAGAGGTGGTTTTGCATGATGCGGAACGCTACATTCCCTTCCCCATCCAGGATGTATATATTGACTTTGAGGTTACCGGTACTGTTGAAGAAGAGGGCATGAGCAAATACGATGTTTTACTCGTGACAGCCCAGAAGCAGTTGATCGATACCTATCTGGAAACCTTTGCCCAGGCTGAGCTGGAGCTGGTTGCTGTTGATGTGGCCTCTTTTGCCGTGATGCGGGCTTTGAGCCCTGTCGTGGAAGAAGAGGCGGAGGTGAATGATGATCAGCTGAACGTTCTGATTTTGATTCGGGGTGAAACCACAGACCTGAACGTCATCCAAAACGGTGCGCCGCTTTTTTCAAGGAGTATTCCGCTGGGCAGCAGCACCTTTATTGAAACCATTGCCAGTAATATGGGGCTTGAATTTGAAGAAGCGGTCTCAATTTTTGAACGCCTTGAAATTCCGGTGATTGGTGACGAAACCTTCGAAGATCCGATGGTTGAGCGGGCTGCAGAAGAAGTGCGCTTTTTACTCAAAGACCTGACCAATGAAATTCAAAAGTCGATTGAGTATTTCCATCAATCCCAGCAGGATTATACGCGTATCCAGCAGCTGGTGCTCTCTGACCGGGGCGCTAAAATCAAGCGTCTGGATCAGTACTTTTCGCACCAGCTGGGAATTGATGTCGAAATTGCGGATCCGATCAAACATCTGTATTTTGACCCAGATGTGTTTTCGCAGGCTGAACTGAGAGCGCAGGCGACTCTTTTTGCGACCGCCATCGGACTGGCTCGGAGAGGAATAGCAGGAAACTGACGCATGATCAATATTAACCTTTTAGGCGTTGAACGCAAGGAGGCCGTCAAAGGCAGAGGGCTTGCCATTGACAAACCGCTGGCGGGAGCGATTGGCTCTGTTCTGGCAGCCACCCTTATTTGGCTGGCTTTGTCCACTTTGCTGAACAGTTTTATCAGCACGGCTGAAGCAACAAAAGCAGATAATGAAGCCAAAATTAAAAAGCTGGAAGCTCAGCTCAAAGAGATTAAGGAGCTGGAAGCCAAGAAAGCAAGTTTGCTCGTGGAACAAAAAATCTTGCGCTATGTCACCGGGGAGACCTATCGCTGGTCCTATCTTTTGCAAGAGATTCGTACCCTGATGCCTCTGGATGTACAGATTAAAGACTTGAAATTTGATGCCCAGGGTACTGTTTCATTAAACGGTACAGCCACAGATCACCGTTCGGTTGCGCTGTTTCTGGTCAATCTGCAGAATTCTAAAATGATTGGCGGTGTCAAGCTCTTATCCAGCGTAAAAGAGACCCCGGAAGCTGCAACAAACTTTGTGATTACCTGCAAAATTGAGGCAAATTAAACGATGAAGACGGAACTTTTTGGCCGCACTATTGACACAGACAATATTACGCCGTTTCAAAAGGTGCTGGCCGGTGGATTGACGGCACTGGCTATTTTGCTTGCGGGTGGTTATTTTGATCTCTACCCCAAATGGACCAATTTACAGGCGTTGGAAGCCGAGATTGCCGAGCAGGAAACCGAAATCCAGACCAAAGAATTGCAGGTAAAAAATTTGCCTGAACTTAAAAAAGAGTTGAAAGATATTGAAGACAAGCTGGTTCTTTTGCGTCGCAAGATACCGAAGGAAGCGAATATTGCGCCTCTTTTGCTTGACGTGGAAGAGATCACGGAAAATAAAGCGCTTTATGGTAATGCCGCCGTGCTGAATGAGTTTCGCCCCCGCGATATCGTGAACTTTAATCTGCCGGCGTCTTTAAAAGATGCCGAAGATTCAGAAACGGCCAAACAGCTTAAACAACTGCCTGTTAATGTTCGGCTTTCCCGGATTTCTTATCCTGATTTGATCAAACTCCTGCAAGACTACGAAAGCTATGAGCGGACGCTGGGTCTTGATGAACTTTCGATTTTGCCGGTTGAAGACCAGGATGATCTTTATACCCCAGTGAACGTCTCCTTTACACTGAAAGCCTTTTTGCTGGCGGGAGGAAGCTAGTCATGAATAAACATATGGTGATTTTGCCCGCTTTGCTGATTGCGGCCACCAGCCTCTTGCTCCTTTCCGTTTCTTTGCCAGAAGATGCGACGGGGCCTGATGTTATCGCCAGTGCGACGCCAACACCCGCTGAAACGGCTTCTGGAGAGCCTTCTTCTCAACCGAGCAGCGCGGCCAGTGCCAGCCCGGATGCCAGCGCTTCTCCCGGCGCTCAGCCCAGTGCCTCACCCGCTGCGAGCGCCAGTCCTTCTCCCAGCCCGACACCTGAACCTTCGCCTACAGCCAGTGCAATGGAGACCTTTGGCATTGCTGCCACTTCGCCTGACGCTGTATTGCGCGAAGCACAGCTGCATGCCGGAAGAATGGACCCCTTTAAATCGATGTTTCCCCCCAATTTGCCAGCGTTTGAAACCGCGATTTCACCTGAGCAGCTGGCTTTACCCCAGCTCATGCTGCCCCCTGATGAAGAGGCTGCAGTACAGGTTGTGGCCACACCCCGTCCTGTTCCTACGCCAGCATCCGCTGTGCCTGTGGTTGCCCCACTCGAACAGGGTCTTAGTCTGAAAGGCCTGATTGATGGTGGTATTGATCCCATTGCGCTGATTGAGGTTAATGGCGCCACTGAAATGGTTCGAGTGGGTGAACGCTTGTCAGGAAACATCCTGGTGACATCCATTCACTTTGAGCAAAAGCGCGTGACCCTGTCCCGTGGTCAACAAAAAGGGACTTTAACTTTACCAACACCCAAGACCCCGTCGTATTAGGAGGCGAATGACATTGAACGTTTCAAGTAAACAACGCAAAGGCATTGCTGCTCTGGTGGCCTTTTGCCTGCTCAATTTTTCGACTGCGGCGCTGGCGCGTGACTCTCGTCTGATCAGCCCGCCAGTCTCCGGGACGGTCGATGCGCTGACCATTCGCAAGGCCTTTCAATTGGAGAAAGACCCCACTGTCAGCCTGGTTCTGCGCAATCAGCCTGTGGAGTTTATTCTGAGGGGTCTGGCTCAAAAGGCCAATCTCAACCTGATTTTTATGGTGGACGGTGTCCCTCAAAGCGGTTCGTCCGGAGACGATTATAGCGCCAGTGATTCCGACGATCCATTGGCCGCACTGGAGCGCCAGATGTCTGGAGACAACAGCGGGGGGGGCGTTGCCAACAGTGCGGGAACTGCTTCCGGTGCCTCAGCCGGACCTTTGCGTCTGGTGATTCCCTATCTTGAACTCAAAGATATCCCTGTCAGCGAAGCCTTTTCAATGGTGATGCGCCTGAGTGGCTTAACGGGTCGACGGGTGTATAACTCCATTTTGATTTCAACCCCTGAACGCATGGAGCAGCTGGGCTTTTCAACCCCCATTATTAAAACTTACACGCTGTACAATCAGTTTCCGACTCAGGTGATGCGCGCAGAAGCCAATCTGGGTATGCCCATGCAGCAGCAGATGCAGCAGATGCCGATGATGCAACAACAGGGGGCAAATCAGATGGGCTGGCCCGTGATGCCTTTGCCCATCGCTCAGCAGTTGACAGCGGTGTTTCAGAGCCGAGGTGTCAGTCCTCAACCCAAGTTGATGATGGATCAGCGCACCTCTACCCTGATTGTGATTGGTACCCAGGAAGCCATTGATATTGCTGATGCCATGATTCCTATCCTGGATCGGCCTTTGCCTCAGGTGGTGGTCGAAATCAAGTTAATTGAGCTGACCCAGCGCGCCAGCCAGGAGCTGGGCGTCAGCTACGGCTTTGGTCAGGATAAAATGGGCGCCAGTTTTAACAATACACTGGCTGAGGCTGCTCGTGGTCCGGGTAACCCGCTGACCGGAGATGGCGAGGGCGTGATTTCTTTTAACTCGCTGAATCGTTTTGCCCCCAACTTTAATGCGCGTTTAAACGCCCTGATCCGCGACAGTCAGGCACGGGTGCTGACCAATCCCCGTTTAACCATTCAGCATGGGATTACGGCACGTTTTGACTCTACCACCCAGTTTCCGATTCTGAGCACAACCACCACGGCGACCACCGCCGTGCAGACGGTTCAGACCCTGGATATTGGTGAAACCCTTGAGATCACGCCGTTTATTGACGTGGAGGAAGGCGTTATCACCATGCAGCTGATGCCGAATATCAGCACGCGGGGTGAAGTGGTCAGTGTGGGCGGGCAAACCGTGCCTGAACGCAACACTCGCTCGCTGTCTACGGTGCTGAGAGTGCCGGATGGCGATTCTGTGATCATTGGCGGTCTGATGCGTAAAGCTGATACTGAAACCCGCAACCGGATTCCCCTGTTGGGTGATATCCCTTTGCTGGGCGCTTTGTTTTCAGACACCCAGAAGACGCAGGAAGATGTGGAAATTGTTATTATGGTAACACCGCGGATTTTACAGTCAAAGTAAATCCAGCTCAATAGAGGTGCTGACCATGCCCATCTTTTTTGTTGAAATCACAGGTGACGACCGCCTGTCTGTTGAAACCCGGCTGCAGGGCAATCAGTTGAATGCCCTGCGCATCAAACGCCAGATTTATCAGCGGACGGATCGTGTGGTGACCGATATTAAAGGCTTTGAGCCTTTTAATACGGGTGAATGGCTGACCCTGGTTAAATACGATAACTGGAAAGGCGAGGCCATTAAAGACGCGCTGCGTCCCACGCCGGCTTCTTTCTCGCCGCTGGGCATTCATGTCAAAGAAAACTGGGGTTTTCTGGACCCCTATGCTTTACTGGATCGCGTCTTAAGCGATCTGAAGGCCAATTGGCAGAATGACTATATTAATTACGGGGGGCTGCCTGGCCTGTCGGAAGAACGCGTTCAGCATTTTCAGCGCAACCTGGTGTTTGTGAGCGACCTGCTGACGTATATCATCCATGACCGCACCATTCTGGAGCAAATCAAGCCAGAGCAGGCCATTACACCGATGCCACCGGCGGGTCAGGACGACTGGATTATTGACATGAATACCCAGGCCATGACACGGGTTGAGAAACTGGCACTGCGGGGTCGCCTGAGTGTGGAAGATCTGGGCACCCGTCAGATTATTACCCATCGCCCACGGGCTGCAGACGAAGATATTGTCAGCACCGATCAACTGATCTGATGCAGCCCCTGCAGCGCTTTATTGAGCAGGTGGGGCTGTTTGGTCTGTTTTGCATACAGATTGTACAGGCCCTGTTCAGGCGGCCTTTTTTCTGGCGCGAGACCCTGCGCGCCATGCATATGACGGGCTTTCAGTGTATTTTGCCCGTGTTGGCGATTGTGGTTCCTACCGGGATGGTCACGACGCTACAGGGTTTACATGTCTTTGAGCTTTTTGGTGCCCAGCGCCTGCTGAGCAGTCTGCTGTCAGAGGCAATTTTCAGAGAGTTATCTCCCACCCTGGTCAGTATTATGGTGGCCTCTCAGGCTGGCAGTGCGGTGTCGGGTGAAATCGGTACCATGCGCGTGAAAGAGGAAATCGACGCCATGGAAGTCATGGCTGTGGATCCTTTTCAGTATGTGATTGTGCCGCGCCTGATTGCCCTGTCGGTGATGGTGCCGGTGATTAATGCGATTGCCAGTTTTTCGGGGATTCTCGGGGGCTATGCGGTGGCTGTGGGTTTAAAAGGCCTGAACTCTGGCGTTTTTATTGCCAATCTTTTCAGTTTTACTCAGATGGTACATATCTGGGGCGGCATGTTGAAAGCCTGTGTTTTTGGTATTATTGTGGGACTGATGAGCTGTTATAAAGGCTACAATGTCTCCGGTGGCGCCCTGGGTGTGGGCAAAGCGGCCAATACCACGGTGGTGCACTCCATTCTGTTGATTGTCTGCGTGAACTACTTTTTGACCTCAGCTCTGGTCACCTGGCTGGGTTGATGCAAGCACTGTCAAAATATCTGGCTGTGAGCTTCTTGCTGAGTGCGCTGACCGCCTGTCAGCCAGGGCTGGAAGATGCTGAAAACCATTTACGTGACGGGCGCTGGCAGGAAGCACAGCAAACCCTGACACAGGTGCTGCAGCAAGAACCTGACTCTTTTGAGGCCCAGGTCCTGCTGGCCGAAACCCGGTTTTATACTGAGGGTTTGTCGGCGGCTTTGACGGCCCTGCGGGAGCTGTACGCACAAGAACCCGAACATCCGGCGCTGCAGCGCGGCCTTAAAGCGCTGAAGGTGCACTTTGTGGCACTTGATGAGCTGCGTGAAAGCAAAGATGCGGCTGCGCTGCAGCGCTACCTTGACGAAGTGCCCAACGATTTTTTAGCTGAGCGCGTGCGCTGGCTGCTGTACCGTAAAACAAACCGGCAGGATCAGGCACTGCTCTCATCCCTGGCGCGCAGTCAGGACCCGCTGCTGCAGCAACTGGTTGCCTGGGAACAGGCCCGTGAAGCGCCTGAGCGTTTTGCTGAGCTGCTGGAGCGCTTTCCTGACAGCCCTTTTTGCTTTGCCTGGTATGATGCGCTGACCAGCCTGCACTGGCAGCAGGAACGTCCGGCAGAAGCCCATAGCCTCCTGGTGCGCTGGAAAGGCGAACTGTCGGATCGCGATCCACAAAAGGCTCATGTCTTGCTAAAACAGGCCGAGTACAGTACAGAAAAACAGCCTGCTGCAGCTTTAAATTATTACCAGACTTATTTGCGTCTGTTTCCCACCCATCCGGCGGGGCGCCAGACGATTTATACTGTGCGTGAGGACTTTAAAGAGCGGCTGGGAACCGCCGATCACCGCTGGCTGGCTGAAGCGGCACATGAGCGCTACATGTATCAGACGGCTTATGCTGAACTGAGTCAGGTGCCACCACGTAGCCTTCAGGATCACTGGCAGCTGGCTGAATATGCCATGAAAGCCAAATACTATCCCCAGGCCCGGCAGCATTATGAAACCCTGAAACAGCGTTATCCCGGTTCTCAGGAGGCTGGACTGGCCACCGTGGCCCTGGCCACGCTGCAGCGCCTCAACAAGGCCTACGGCCCGGCCCGGCAGCAGCTGGCAGCTGCCCGCTCAGCTTATACCCGCCAGCCCCGCGTACAGGCTGCGGCCCTCTGGGAAGAAGGCATTTTGTATGATTTGCAGAACAAAGATGCAGACCGGGCGCGGGTTTATCATCAGCTGCTTGAGCTGGACCCTGAGTATGAGCACGCTATGGAAGCGCTGTGGTACGCCCTCTGGCATGATTACCGCCAGCGGGACTATGCCCGGGTGATTCGCGATCTGACCCGTTTTGCCCGCTATTATGAGGACCACAGCCTCAAACCCCGTTTTGTTTACTGGCTGGGGCGCTCCCATGAGGCACTGGAGCAATGGGATGAAGCTGAAGCAGCGTATCGTCAGCTGGAAAACAACCCTCTGATGGACTATTACACACATCGCGCCCGCGCCCGCCTGAAGGTGCTGAAGCAGGGTGGCGATGATGACTATGCCACCACAGCTTATACCGGTTATCAGCGTGAGGTGGCGACGTTTCCAAGCTATGCACAGGCGTTTGAAGCGGCAGTGAAAGGCGATGCTCTGGCTTTATCGCCGCTGCAGGAACTGCTTTTGCTCGGCCAGACACCAGAATTTATGCAGCTGGCCAGTCTGAGCCAGGAGCCGCGCTGGCAGGTGCTTTACGGTCTGCAGCTGCAGCGCGAGGGCCGCTATTATGATGCGGTGACCCGTTACCGTTATCTGGCCACCAAAGACGATGTTTACCTGCCGGCTGCTTTTCCGCTGGCTTTTTTTGACCACATTGAATCTGAAGCAGCCAAGTATCAGATGAATCCTTTTCTGGCGGCGGGTTTGATCTGGCAAGAGAGCCAGTATAAGCCCGATATTCAGTCCTGGGTGGGTGCCACAGGTCTGATGCAGATTATGCCCGCCACGGGCCAGCAGATCGCTGCTGAATTACAGCTGACAGATTATGACCTGACCCATGCTGAAACCAATATCCAGATGGGGGTCTGGTATCTGCATACCCGCCACAAAACCTTTGAAGGCAACTCCCTGCTGGCCGTGGCCTCTTATAACGCCGGGGCCGGGCCTGTTTATCGCTGGCTGAAGCAGTTTGGGCATCTGCCCTACGACGCGCTGGCAGAATCGATCACCTACCCTGAAACCCGGGGCTACGTGAAACACGTCTTTACGTCTTACTGGATCTATCAGCACCTTTATGGACGCTCCGGGGGCTAAACTGCACTTTGTTTTCAGATGGGGGTAAAATCTTCTATAATGAAATCCATGCTTAAACAATTATTTCTTTCAACCAGTCTGGTAATGGCCACAGCGGTCATGCCCGTTTTGCCCGGCATATCACCTCTCATGCCTGCAGCTGCTGCCTCAAAATATACAGAGGTCAACCAGATACCCGCACTGGTGGGCATCAAACAGGATGATTGGATCAAAACCGGCGGTCTGGCGACCGGCAAAATGCAGTTTACTAAGCTGGGGTCCAATCACCTGCAGATTCAGCAGCAGATCAATCTGAATCGTTTTGCCAGAGCTGCTATTGAACAGGTGGTTGAACGTAAGCTTTCATCCAAAACCAATGATGTCAAATTTCGCTTTGAGGTCAAAAAACAATCTGACGGTACCTTCTCCTACCTGCTTTTTGATGAGGGCAATAATCAGCTTTTGCTGAGTGGTCCTGTTAAAGTGATGGTAGGCGCCGGGTCAAACAGCAGAAGCCAGCAGCTGGAGTTTAAAGCCCCTCTGGTTAAAATGCATGTGACGATTGAGCAAGCTGGCAAAGACATTAAAGGACTCGCCAAGTATTATATTGGTCCTGTGCCTATACCCGGCAATATGCCGTTCAGCAGACTGTAAAGCAGCATGCTGAAGCTGCTTCACATCTGGGGAAGCTATGTTTTTATCTTTGCGTTTTTAGTCACCGCCATGATTGGTGTGCTCAGCCTGTTGCGCAAAGATCAACAACTTGAACGTTTTACAGCCTGGGCTTTTGTGGCCTGTCTTGTTTTATTGGTCGTACCCTATGGTGTCGGCTTTTCGCTCAAGGCAGCTTTGATTGCAGACCTGTCGGCACCTGCCATTGAAGTGGTGCAAAAACATCACAACCTGGCCAAGTTTGTTTTGACAGGCTGCATTCTCGTGGCCCTGACCACGCTTTCGGTGCTTAAAAAGTACAGGAACCAGCCGTTTCCCAACTGGTTCCTGCCCAATTTGTTGTTTTTATCAATGATGATTGTGACCTTTTCCGCCCGCTCCCTGGTCAGTGCCTGGCGCATTCCCGGGGCGGTGCAGACGCCTGTCGCCCCGCTGGAAAGCGAGCCTGAAGAAGCCTCTTTTTAGAGGTGCTTGCCCACAATGGCAATGACGGTGACTTTGACGCTGTCTTTCATGTTTTCGTCAATGACCGTACCAAAAATCACGTTGGCATCCGGATTCACCGTATTATAAATCACCTCTGCCGCCTGGTTGATCTCATGCAATGAGAGATCCTGACCGCTGGTGATGTTAAACACCACGCCCACAGCCCCGTCAATGGAGTATTCCAGCAGGGGGTTCTGAATGGCATTTTTGACGGCTTCCACGGCCGGGTGCTCGACTTCGGTGGAACTGATGCCCACGCCCATCACCCCGACGCCGGCATCGCTCATAATGGCTTTGACGTCGGCAAAGTCCACGTTGATCAGACCGGGGATATTGATGATGTCTGAAATGCCCTGAATGGCCTGAAAGAGCACATTATCGACTTCTTTAAAAGCGTCTTTGACGGCCAGACCGCCTTTGACGCTTTGCAGCAAGCGGTCATTGGAGATCACAATCAGGGTGTCCACGCTGTTGAGCATGCGCTGAATGCCCGCATCGGCCTGATCTTTGCGGCGCTTGCCCTCAAACAGAAAGGGCCGGGTGACCACACCAACCGTCAGGGCCCCCTGGCTCTTGGCCATCTGGGCCAGGGCAGGGGCTGCACCGGTACCGGTACCGCCACCCATGCCGCAGGTGATAAAGACCATATCGGTTTCCTGCAGGAAGTGGTTCATGTCGTCGCGGTTTTCTTCGAGGGCTTTAAAGCCTACGTTGGGGTCCCCGCCGGCACCGAGGCCGCGCGTCAGGCGGTTGCCAATCTGAATGCGCTCTTCGGTGTTTACCAGTGAGAGGGCCTGTGCATCGGTGTTGACGGCAATAAATTCAACACCTTCAAAGTCGGCGGCCCGCATATAGTTGATGGTATTGCCGCCGCTGCCACCGACGCCAAATACTTTGATACTGACCAATGGAGTCATTTTGCGTTTATTATCCTTGTATAAATGGTTTCATTGCTGTTTTTTGACAGTGTAACACCTTCTCTGCAGGGGCCAACGTGTCCAATGCACAGCTGCAGCAGAAATTCTTCAGCTTTCGTGCCAGAAACCGTTCCATTCGATATCGTGGGTAGAGCCGGCCAGCAGGCTTAGCCCCTGCCGTTTGGCCCGCCAGAAGGTTTGCCCCAGCATGCCAAACTGGGCCAGAAAAGGGGCAAAGTCAGCCAGCTGCCAAAGGGGGTCCTGGGCCTTGTGCATATCACGCAGCAGGGCGGGCAGTTGCAGCAGATGCTGCGGCAGGGCGTAGAGCAGCATGGCCAGGGTCAGGCTGACGGGCTGGGCCGCTGCGGCATAAATGATGGCTTGCTGTTCAGGCAAAAAACTGTCGGGCAGCTGGTCGCCGGGTTGAAACAAAAAGGTCCCGGTGGTGGTGCGCGGGTTGCACTCAATCGGATAATACAGGCCGTCTGAAAACAGAAAATCAAACGAGATCTGCCCGGTATAGTCGAGGCTCTGCACAATTTTGGCCACGATGGCTTCAATTTCAGGCACCTGTACCGCTTCAAAATAAATCGTGGCACCCTGCCCTGCGGTATAGCGGGTCGGGTACACCGAGTGGGCGCGCAAACGGCCGTTCTGAGCGATGGAGTAAGAGCAGAACTGCGGTCCGGGCAAAAAGGTTTGCAACACCCAGGGCTGCTCCGAGGTGACCGACAGGTACTCCACCTGCTGCAGCTGGGGGCGGATCAGCACCTGACTGGCAAAGCGTGAAAACTCCGGTTTTAAGACATAGGCCTGCCATTCGGGCAGACGGGCGAGCAATTGTTCCAGATTATCAAAGCGTTCGGTTTCAGGGGCCGGCAGCTTGAGGGTGCGCAGCAGCTGATTAAACTGGTATTTGCTGTGCAGATGGGTCAGCAGGTCGATGCTGCTGGTGAATACCCGGCAGCCGGTGCTCTCCAGCTCGCGCATAAAGCGTGAAACGTAAAAAGTTTCTTCGCAGGTGGGAATCAGCAAATCAATTTTTTCGTGCAGCAGCAGCGCTTTCAGCCGGGCAATAAACGCCCCGGTTTGCTGCCGGGGTGGGGGCAGCCGGTGGTTTTTGGCGCAATAGCGTGAAGCCCCGGCCAGGCTGGGCTGCAGGCTTTCGGCCACCTGGCAGTGATGCCCGGCCTGGGCAAACAGGCGCAGCAGGGCCAGGGTGGCTGGACTGCGGCCGCCGGTAAACAGAACCCGCTGCATCTCAGTAAATCAGCACGGCACCGCCGACCGATAGCCCGGCCGCCGTGCCCAGCAGGCAGATGCGCCCACCGCGTTGAATCCGTCCGGCTTCAATCGCATCATGCAGGGCCATGGGAATCGAGGCCGCAATACAGTTGCCGTGCTGAGCGAGATAGTTGGCAAACTGCTCGTCGCGCAGGCGAAAAAAGCGCTGGGCTTTTTCGAGGGCCACTTTGCTGGCCTGATGCGGCACAAAGAGGTCGACCTCCTGCAAACTAAAATCCAGCGGGCCAAAGAGTTTTTTGACAAAGGGCCGCAGGCGGCGAAACGCGCTGCCCAGCACGGCCGGGCCGTCCATATGAAAGGTAAAGTCGCTGTCGCGCACACCGGCATCACGCGGGTGGCAGACATTGCCGCCGCCCTTGACGTGGGTGTACATGGCCCCGCTGCCATAGGTTTCCATGACGCTGCTCAGCAAAGCCGAGGGGCTGCCCTCAGGGGCCCGGCGCACAATCGCAGCAGCTGCACCGTCGCCCAGCAGGGTGGCGCTTTCTTTTTCTGCAGGATTCAGTGATTTGGAGGCCACTTCAGAGCTGACAATCGCAATCGTGCGGTAGCGGCCGCTGGCGATAAAGGCCCCCGCCACATCCAGAGCGGTGACAAAGCTCAGGCAGGTGGCATCGACGGTAAAACTGGGCATGCCGGAGTTGCCCTGGCCCATTTTATCCTGAATCAAAGCTGAGGTTTCAGGAATCGGGTAATCGTAGGAGCCAGAGGCATTGATCAGCAGATCCAGTTCCTCATAGGCCAGGCCGGCCTTGTCGAGGGCCCGTTGCAGGGCCTTGGCCCCCAGATCTGAATTGCTTTCGCCATCGACGTAATGGCGCACGCTGACCCCGTTTTTGGCTTCAATCCAGCCGTGACTGAGATTCAGCCGGGCCTCCAGTTCAGCAGCGCTGACCTGTCGGGGCGGCAGGTATTTGCCCATGGCCAGGATTTGTAAGGGAACAGACATATCTAAGCCTCGATTTCAATGGTGTGTAGCGATTGCGGAATAGTGGATTATAGCACGGGCAAAGCAGCGCTTTCGGTCTCTCTGTAGAGCAGGTTGTAGGTATCAAAAGGAATGATTTTTTGCGCGTCAGGGCTGACAATATGCACGCAGGACTTTTTGACCGAGCGCACGTCCAGATCCCAGGCATCCATAAAGCGCATGATGATTACGCGAAAGAGGTTGTTATAGCTCAGATTGGCCGGTACCGGGATTTCGGGCAGGCAGCAGAGCAGGGTGGCCGCTGATTGCGGTGAGTGTGAGGTCGAAAACAGTTGCAGGGCCGACTCATAACGGATGGTATTGCCTTTTTGATCGGGGTCCACCAGCTGGGTCAGGGGCGTGACCTGGCCGTTGAGCTTCAGGGCATAGGCCATGGCAATGCAGTCGGGGTGGCAGGGCACAGGTTGAATATCCTCGGGCGCAAAGAGATCGTGCTGGGCCAGAATCTGCTGGCGCACCTCGGTCAGGGTCAGGCGATCAGTGGCTGGGTCAAAAGACTCCAGGCGACCGGCCTGTTGTACCGGCTGAAAGGTCACGCCACGCACCGCCGGTTGCTGCAGGGCAAAGTCAATAATCGCACCCATCTCATGATCGTTCAGCCCTTTTATGAGGGTCACCACCAGGGTGGTGGAAATATTCAGCTCATTTAAAACCGCCAGGGCCTTGAGCCGGGTTTGTAATAAAGACTCCCCCCGCAGCTGCTCAATGGCGCTGTCTTGCAGGCTGTCGAACTGCAGGTAGACTTCAAAGCCCGGCATATAGCCGGCCAGACGCTCGGCAAAAGCCCGATCGCGGGCGATACGTACACCGTTGGTATTGACCATCAGATGCCGGATTGGCCGCTCGCGGGCGGCATCCAGAATCACAAAAAAATCCGGGTGAAGGGTGGGCTCACCGCCGGAAATCTGGACCACATCGGGCTCGCGCTCATTGGCCACCACCCGGTCGAGCATGGCGATCACCTGTTCCAGACTGCGGTGTTTGCGCCCTGGTGCTGAGGCCGCGTAACACACCGGACAGGTCAGGTTGCAGGCATCGGTGATCTCAATCAGGGTCAGACAGGAGTGCTGCTCGTGGTCCGGGCAGAGACCGCAGTCAAAGGGGCAGCCCTTTTCCATCGGCGTATTGAAGGCATAGGGCATCTGGCCCGGCTTGAGAATATTGCGGCTTTGCAGATAAAAATCCACATCGGTGGCAATCAGTACTTTTTGCACTTTGTGCTCCGGGCAAAACTTTTGCAGATAGACCTTGTCATGCTGAAAGATCACCTTGGCCTCGACTTTCTGCAGGCAGTGGTGGCAGAGGGCATTGGTCAGTTCGTGAAAAATATAGGGGCGGTCCATGGTGACTCCTTTGTGATGGGGGTTAAAGATCGGTGGCTGAAGCGACGGGTTGTAAGGCGCGCTTGAGCTGCCAGGCTGAATACAGGGCGATGGCGCAGCCCAGCAAGCTGGCCCAGTGAATGGCTGAGAGCCCGCCATAGAGCAGGGGCACCGGCTTGAGGCTTTCAGCGGCCAAGCGCCAGAGCAAATAGCCCGCCAGCCAGTAGCGAAAGGCCGTACCCGGCGCGCTGTGGCGGCTGAGCCAGAGGACCAGCGGGGCCAGCAGCAGCACCCAGAGCATTTCGTAAAGCTGAGTGGGATGGCGCAATAGGCCGTCACCAAAATCGATGCCCCAGGGCAGGTGGGTGGGTAAACCGTAGGTGTTATCGGCCAGCCCGGTCAGAAAGCAGCCCACGCGCCCGAGTGCCAGGCCCAGGCTCAGAGGCCAGACATAGACGTCGCCGGTACTGCCCCGGATGCCCAGCCAGCGCTTGCTCAGCTCCAGACCCAGCCAGCCGCCGAGCAGCCCGCCCACAATGGTTTTGCCCGGTGGTAACCAGATTCGCTCACCCTCAGGAGACAGAATAAAAGGGGTTTGCAGCCAGCCTAGCCCTTTGGCCAGTGCAATGGCTCCGAGCACGCAGCCCAGCAGGAGCATGAGCTTTTGTTCGCTGCTCATTCTGAGAGAAGGACTTTGCTGCTGCAGCCGGCGGTAGAGCTGAAAGCCCAGGCTGTAGGCCAGCAGCTCAAAGACAAAGTGTGCTGAAAGGATGACAGGTCCAAGCTGCCAGACCACAGGAAAGTGCATGGATCAGGGTTTGCTTAACGGCTCAGCAGGCCTGGTCTCAGGCAATGGCGAAGGGCAGGGTTCTGCCATGCCCTGATCGTTATAGCAGGTGGGCTCAGCTGGGCGAGCGGTGGGCGGGCGCAGAATCGGGAAACAGGCCTGGGTGGCAAACCAGCCGACCAGGGCCAGAATCAGACCGCCAAGCAGTGAACGTGTGGTTTTGGATTGCATGATTGGGCTCCTTTTTTAAAAATGCCAGCTGGCTTCAGCGCCCAGGCTCAAAACACCCCATAGTTCGCGGTTGCGCGCCAGCCAGGCCAGACCCAGGCCGGCGAAGGCCCCCGCGCTGAAGTGTTTTGAGCGCCCTTCAATGCCGTAGCGGCCGTAGACGGCATAGTAGGGAGCGGGCTGATAAATAATAAAGCTGCCACCGTGATAAGTGGGATTCACTTCGACATAGCTTGAAAAGCTGTCGGGCGAAAAATAATAGCGGCCCGTCAGGCCGATCTGGGCAGGTGACCAGAACCCGGCTTCGCCGCCAATGGGTGAGAGCATGCCGCCGGCGGCCCAGTGCTCATCAATTTGATAACGGTATTGCAGGGCCACCAGATCCGGGAAGCCCAGCCGGGCCCCCAGGGCGTGAGGGGCCTGCAGTCTGATAGGTCGTGGATCGTTTGCTTCAGCCTCGGATTCGGCCAGCACGGGCAGGCAGAATAAAGCGGCACTGAGCAGCGTCAGGCTGATCGGCAGCCAGCGTCTGAGCAACAAAGACATGCGTGTTTTCTCCATCGTTGGATTATAGCAAAGCCGCTGGGATTTGCCGGTACACACTGTATTTTCAGAATGATCCCGGCCAGGCTGGTTCAGACGGCCGGCTTTGAATATATCACGAAATCTGCTGGGGACCTTGCCTGTCAGGCTGTGTCTGGGCACGCTGCAGCTGCTCCTGTGCCGAAGGGGCCTGCTTAAAATAGGTTTTGCGTTTGAGCAGATGCTTGCGCATGGGCAGCGACAAATTGAGCGCATCTGCCGTTTTGCCTGTCAGGGGTTTGCGGGCTTCAGGGGCCAGCAAATCGGGTGCTGTGACCACAATCTGCTCACTTTTTTCGAAGGTGACAGCGCCAAAAGCGTCACTTTGGATTGGGGTGATTTCAGACATAAAAATACCGCCTCATGCCCCTGATTATAAGGGCCTGAGGCGGAATATTTCAAGCGTGTCAGGCTTTGACCAGTTCTTTGCTGCTGGCTTCGAGTTCTTCACGCGTGCCAATGTCAGAAATCTTGGGCAAAAATGCCCCGTCTTCGTAGAGCTGATCGGCCAGACGGCCCAGATAGCGATCGTGGTTCAGATCAAACTGGTCCATCAGGTTTTCGATGCGCTCAAAGGCCTGGCGGCAGAAAGAGCGGGTCATGTAGATTTCGGTGCGTGCCGCTTCTTTGCTTTTGCCCATGTCCAGCAGGGCTGAGGTGCGCGAAATCATGGCAATCATCACGTAGAGGTCGATCACCACTTCGGCAATGCGCTTCTGGTGCATCTGCTGCATGATGACGTCTTTTTTGTAGACCCGCAGCAGCTGCATGGCGTAACCGTTCAGCAGGTCTACGCCCTTGGCAAAGAGGTGAGCCTCACGCTCAAGCGCGTCATGGGCGGCAGTGACGCGGGCCCGGCTGATGGTTTTCTGAGCGTAGCCTTTGAGGCCGTGCTGCTTCAGGAACTTGCCCAGGGTTTTGAGGCCCTCAAGCGCCACCATGGCGCGCAGAATCTCGCTGGTGCCTTCGATAATCAGGCCCAGACGGGCATCGCGCATATAGCGCTCAATGCCCAGCTCGCGGCCATAGCCCATGCCGCCGTGCACCTGCATGGCTTCATCGCAGACTTCCCAGAGGGCCTCGGTGCTGAAGATTTTGGCCACAGCGGTTTCGACGGCAAAATCTTCTTCGCCTTTGTCTTTGAGACCGGCAGTCAGATAGCCCACGCACTGCATGCCGTAAGCCAGCATCGACATGCGGGCAATTTTTTCTTTGACCATGTCAAAATGCCCGATATTCTGGCCAAACTGTTTGCGCTCTTTGGCGTATTTGATGCACATATCGATTAATTTTTTTGCAACACCAAAAGAGGCGGTGGAAGTACCCAGACGGCCGTTGTTGAGGATTTCCATGGCCACCTTAAAGCCTTTGCCTACTTCGCCCAGTACGTTTTCAACCGGCACCTGCACGTTTTCAAAGTGCACCATGGTGGTGGAAGAACCCTTCCAGCCCATTTTTTGCTCTTCGGGTCCGTTGCTGACGCCGCCAAGATCACGGGTGACAATAAAGGCTGTGACCTTGTCCTGGGTAATGCCGCCGGCTTCGACCGGGGTCTTGGCAAAGACGGTGTAATAGTCGGCAATGCCGCCGTTGGTGATCCACATTTTGGAGCCGTTCAGTACATAGTGGGTGCCTGCGGCGTTCAGCTCAGCGCGGGTGACAATACTGGCCGCATCTGAACCGGAGTTGGGTTCGGTCAGACAAAAAGCAGCAATCATTTCGCCGCTGGCCAGCAGGGGCAGATACTTTTGTTTCTGGGCTTCGTTGCCAAAGAGCAACAGGCCTTTCATGCCGATGCTGTGGTGGGCGCCAATCGTGGCGCCCACGGCAGAACCCATGGCGCCAAGGTCTTCAAGTACGCGGGCGTAACCAGAGACCGAGAGGCCGACACCGCCGTATTCTTCGGGAATGCTCAGGCCAAACAGATCCATGTCTTTGAACTTGTTGAGCAGCTCGGGCGGCAGTTTTTCTTCTTTGTCGATTTTGTCCTGATCCACTTCTTTGTCCAGGCGTTTGAGACTTTCAGAAATCATTTCGATGATTTCCTGTTCTTCCTCGCTCATGCGGGGGTAAGGAAAAACCTTTTCTTCGAGCACATCTCCAAGGAATAAATTCCGCAGAAATCCTTGTTTCTCTGACATAAAACGGCGCCTTTCTGGTAATAAGCTCGCGGTGAGGCAGCAAAGGACGTGAAAACGTGGATTGAACAGGCTTGTATGCACCGCGTCATGAGTCAGCATATTGCAGGATCGGCGCCTGCGTCAAGGCTTTCAGTCTTTGTTTTACTTTTTTTATTTTAATTATTTATTTTTAACAAAGCTTCAGCTTGACAGCTGAAGAATGCGTGTAGAGCCATTTTCAGTATTGGATAAGCCTGAAAGGGTTGTCCGCTCTTGTTTTAGGCGCTGAATCCACTTCCGTTTGCATGCCCCCAAAGTTCCCCCGTGCTGCTC
>JACYMC010000039.1 GCA_015272195.1 Candidatus Sericytochromatia bacterium | reverse complement strand
GCCTTCTGATCATAAGGCAAAAAAAGCAGCCTGTCAAATCTTTTTTTGACAGGCTGGCATCATCCAGATATTGGGTTTAGTTTACTCTTCCAGAAAAGACACCGTGGATTCTGCGCTGCCCTGGTGGACAGCTGCAGCCTGAATGTTCACACCGTCACTGTGCAGCGAGAGATTCTCCTGCATCACCTGGCGGGTGCTTTCGCTGACGAGGCCTGAGCGCATTTCCAGAAACTGGGTGATGCGGTCGACTTCCTGAATCAGAGCCACAATGCCTGGAATCAGTTCTTCATTGCGGGTTTTGGCGTATTCCAGCGCTTCGCTGGCTGCGCCGATCAGACCCTGGTAACAGGCTGACAGACCGGGCTTGAGTTCAGACTCCCACTGGGCCTGATCCTCAGGCAGGATCTTGCTGCGTTCGAGCTCTTCGCTTTTGCGCTGGCAGACCCGGATGTGCTGCTCCAGGGTCTGTTCCATTTCCTGGCGGCTGACTTTGTGTTGCTGGTAAGCACTGACCAGTTCAATAATGCTGAGTGCCATGGCTACTGATCTGCCGCCGCCTGCATTTTGTCAGCATGCTTGCTCATAAAGTCTTTGATGCTGTTCCAGGCTTCTTTGGCTTTGTCGGTCACGGCCGGGGTGGTCAGGGCCAGGCCAATGGCAGCACCGGGCACGCCCAGCAGCAGCGCACCTGCGCCAACGCCCAGGGCCGTTTTGGCAACCTGCTTGCCTTTTTCTTCGTTCTGGGCTTCCGTCTTCTGGGGGGCGACTTTGTCTTTGTTGACGCTGTCGGTTTTGGCTTCGCCTTTTTCGGCAGCAGCGGCGGCTTTTTTGGCGGCAATGGCAGCACCTGCAGCCCCACCAATCAGCGCGCCAGCGGGGTTTAATCCGCCGATAACGGCACCGGCTGCAGCGCCTGTGGCGGCACCAATGCCAATGTCTTTGACGTTTTTAAGATGTTTTTTGACTTCTTCAGCCGCTTTTGGGGGTTGCTGTTTGGTGCTCAGGCTGTCAACAGCCGTTGCGTTATTGATTTTCATATCACCCATGTTTTAAAGGTCCTTTCGCTTGCTTGCCTGTATTATGCCAGAATCCGGCTGGGCCTTGCCAATTTTAATCGAGGCTTAATTCTCGATTAAGTCAGGGTAGTCGGGGTTGGCGTTGACATTGCTGCCCAGCAAGTCAGGCAACCAGGGATTAACGCTGAACAGCCCGCCGGGTCCGCGCAGGGGCAGCTCAGCGGGCATCAGGGCCGTTGCCCCCATGCGAATGGCCGGATCTTTCTGATTGCGAAAAATAAAGCGACTCAGGGGGGCCAGCTCATCGAGGCTGTATTCCAGCGTGCCGCCATAAAACATCACGCCCAGGCCCACCTGCAGTTGGGTCAGGTTAGCCGGCGGCTGGGTTTTGCGATCTCTGGGGGGCGGGTCATTGTACTGGCTGCGGGTGGCATCAATGGTTTCGCGCAGACTGTAGCTGAAGCGGTGTTCACTGTGCTTTTCGAAGCGGCCCTGCAGATTCAGCAAGGTGTTGTAGTCGCCGCTGAGCCGGGTGCTTTCACGGGTTTTGAGCTGCTCAGGCCGCACGCTCTGGTTCAGATAGCTGCGGGCGGCGCTTAAAAAGCGCTCGCCGCTGGCGGCATAATTGCCTTCGACCCGCTGTCCCGGGGTCTGGGTGCTTTCAAAGGCCATTTCACGGGCCGCTGCTCTGGCACCGGCGTTAAGATTCTGCAGCGAAATAATGGCGTGGCCAAAATAGCCCACGGCCAGTAACAAAACCAATAAAAGCGGCAGCACAATGGCAAACTCGACCATCGACTGGCCGCGCTGCCGCTGCAGGCCTGGCCGCCGCATCAGTGCAGCACCTTTGAGGGCGTCTCGCCCTCGATCGCCATCAGGTGCGGGGAGTACCAGTTCATGGCCACAAAAGACATCGGTCCCAGCGGGGTTTCTTCAGGGCGCTTCAGCAGCTGGGCGGCAGCAGAGGAGGTCAGCTCAAACTGCTGCAGATATTTGAGCAGGGCCGTACCGCCATCAGAAGCGTTGGCAAAGGTTTTCATTTCAACCAGGCTTTTGCCAAAGACCCCGTTACGCACAGCGGCTTCGTTGGCATAGGCAAAACCGCCAATTTCACCAAAACGGCTCTGATTTTCAGCCAGGTCTTCACTTTTGGCCAGCACCTCGGTGATGTTTTTTTGCAGGTTTTTGTCATTGAGGTCGTCATAGCCCTGCATATTGAGGGCATAGGCCGTGCGGGCCCCTTCCTGCACGGCCAGGGGGCCTTTCTCGGCCAGCCACTGGTAATAGGCCTGCAGGGCCAGGCGCTCCCGGTGCAGCTTAAGGGCATGTTTGTAGGCCTTGTTGGCGTGTGTGCGGTAGCGGCTGCGCAGATCTTTGAACACATCCGGGTCAGGGATGGTGGGATTCGGCACTTCGGGCAGGGCCGGTGAGCCAAAGGCGCTGCCTTTGATAAAAGCCTGCAGCACCACTGCCTGGGCAGCACGCACCTCGGCCTGGGCAATGATCGACTCCTGGGTCATGGCGGCGCGCACCAGGGTGTCGACGTGATGTTTGTTGATTTTGACGGCCACGGCTGCCAGCGCGGCCGCGTCGGCGGCGTTCTGGGATTTGATACGGGCGTTGATTAAATGCCCCACATCAAACACAATCAGGCCGGCTGCGGTGAGAATCAGGATTAAAAACGCCACATAGGGAATCACCTGGCCTCTTTGCTGTCTGTGCTTCATGAGGGATTCCCGCCGTTCTGAAAGGTTCTGCGCACCTGGCTGTCCAGCTCCTGGCTCAGCTCGCCCATGCTTTTTTCAACCTGGCGGGCGGCATCTTCGCCAATATCGCCCAGCACCAGTTTGAGCTGGTTGATAAAAGGCACAAAGCTCAGAATCAGATCCAGAATGCTGCCGCCGCTTTCAATCTGTTTAAAATTATCGTGAATGGTTTGCATGCGGGCAAAGCCTTCGGCTTCTTTTTCGCTGTTGTTCTGGTAGGCCTGATCACCCCAGTTGATGGTTTTATAAAAATCTTTGAGGGATTTATTGGGGGGTTCCAGACTGAGGGCTTTGTCGCGCTCGGCCAGATCGCTGCTGACGGGATCGGCCATCTGGGTGGTGTCGACCAGCAGACCGGTGATAAAATCAGGCAGCTTGTTCCAGGGCAGCTCTCCGCGGGTCTGGTAGCGGTAATCGACTTCGCTGGCCGTTTGTGGGCGTCGCGGGCCGCTGGCCGGGTATTCAGGGTTAAGGCTCATGCGCACCTGCAAATCCTGGGGCCGATCGGCCGGGGGCTGGCCGCTGACCAGATTGGCCAGCAGATCCAGGCGTTCGCCGGGCTTGGCCAGCAGCACGCTGACCTGGCGCTCTGAGGTGTCCGGGACGGGCAGCACCCGCACGCTGGAAACCCAGTTCTGGCCGCTGCGGGTCTGGTACTGCGTCAGGGTTTCGCGGGTACTGAAGTCGCTGTCACGTCGCACGGCAGTGGCCCGGGCTGCCATATAGGCCAGACCATTCATGCGGGATTTCTGAATATACGAAACCGTCAGCAAAATGGTGCCCACCGTCAGCAAAAGCAGAATCGGCAGCACCACGGCAAACTCGACCAGGCCCTGGCCTTCTTCATCCTGCAGCAGTTTAAGGACGGGTGTTTTCATCACAGCACCGGCGGCAGCCAAAAAAGGGTGGCAATGGCACCCCAGGAGATGGCCACGCCATAGGGCATGGGCTCGGTGTCGCTGTGCTGCAGCTCCACTTCCGGGCGCATGCCGGGTGCGGCTGCGGCGTACAGGGCGCGCCAGACGCGCTGCAGGGTTTTAAAGAGGGTGCCATGGTAAAGCGACCAGAAGAGGGCAAAAATGCCGCCCAGAATGGCGCCGTAATACAGGGCTGAAATGCTCAGGCGCCAGCCCAGAAGGGCCCCGACCGCCGCCGCCAGCTTGACGTCACCGCCCTTCATGGCGCCGATTAAGCCCAGAATCATATACAGCGTACCGGCCAGTAAAAATCCCAGAAAGCTGTCGAGCAGACCCCAGGGACCACTTTGTACGGTACTGAGTATCAGACCCAGCAGGATCGCCGGCAGGGTCAGCCAGTTATAGATTTTGCGGCGCCAGAGATCGGTAATGGTGGCAATCACGCCGACGCCAACCAGCACCCAGTGGGTGTAAAGCCATTCCTGTATCACATTCAACCTCTGTATCAGTATACAAACAAACAGAAAGACCCGGCGAGAACCGGGCCTTTGGCTGTAAATGTTTTTATACGGCTTATTGGGGCGTTCCGCCGCCACCAGCCACAGTGCCGAGCGCTTTGTCGACTTTATCAAAAGCGCCGTTTTCGCCGTTGGACAGTTTTTTGCCGATGGCCTGGACAACACCGATGGCCACCACGGAGATCAGGGCGAGGATGATGCCATACTCGACCATGCTCTGACCTTCTTCTTCTTTTAACAACTGAATCATTCTGCTTAAAATCATTTTTACTACCCTCTCTTATTTATCTGCTATCGTTTACTGGACGCGCTGGAGTTCCATGTTGACTTTGTCAAAGGCGCCGTTTTCGCCGTTGGACAGTTTTTTACCGATGGCCTGGACCACACCGATGGCCACCACGGAGATCAGGGCGAGGATGATGCCATACTCGACCATGCTCTGACCTTCTTCTTCTTTTAACAGTTGAATCACTTGAGCCAGCATTTTGGTTTACTCCCTACATCCATAGATTTGATGCTTTTCTTGATCTGATTATAGGGGTTGGGCGCTTAAAACTGAAGTCCTTAAAGTTAAGCGGGGGTTAAAAGAAAGGCAATTTCTGTTAAAGAAGTGTATGAAATCCGATGCTTAATTGTCGGCGCTGGCCGGGGTTTCTGCCAGCAGGGTCGAAACCCCGTAACGCTGCAATAAAGTGCCTTCCAGGCGGTAAAAGCGCGTCAGGTTCTGCATATATTCTGTCAGGGCCTGGGCCTGCAGCAGCTGGGCGCTGAGCAGATCCCGCTGGGCCTGGGCCACCCCAAAGGCCGTGTTGCGCCCCACCTCATAGCGCTGGGTTTCGGCAGTCAGCTTGGCGGCTTGCAGCCGCACAGAGGCCTGGGAGGTCTGAATCTGTTCGCGGGCAATGCGCACGTCCAGATAGGCCTGGCGCACATCCAGCTCTACCAGCTGCTCCAGGTTGTGCAGGGCTTCTTCTTGCTGGGCTTTGCTCAGGCGGGCCCGCTCCAGACCGGCTTCGGCCGTGCGCAGGCCCAGCGGATAGCTCAGCTCAATGCCCCATGCAAAATCATAAGCCCCTTCTGCAAACAGTGCCCCGACCGAGTCTGTAAACTGCTGGGCATAACCTGTTTTGCCCAGCAGCACAAAGAGATCCAGGCGGGGCATCAGTCCGTCGCGGGTGCGCACCACTTCCAGCGTCTGGCGCTGAATTTCGAGGCGGGTCTGCTGCAGTTCCGGCCGAAATTTACGGGCGGCTTCCAGGTGGGTTTCAAGGCTGTCGAGCTGGACCACCGGAATGCCGACAGGCTGGGCCAGGCGCAGGCGGTAGCTGGCCCAGTCACTGCCGGGATTCAGCAGGCGCAGCAGGCTGAGATTTTGTTTTTCGAGCTGGCCCTGGGCCAGCACCAGTTCCTGCTCCCGCAGGGCCAGCTCGGCTTCGAGGGCCACCAGGTCAATTTCGGCCAGGCGGCCCACGGCCACCCGCTGGCGGGCTTCTTCAAGCTGTTGTCGCGCCAGACGGGCTGAAGCTTCTGTCAGATTGAGACGCTGCCGGGCCAGCAGGTAGTCCCAGAAGGCGATTTCAGTATCGGCGGCCAGGGCTTCGGCAAAGCCGCGCAGATTGTAGGCTGCCAGGGTCTGGGCCAGCTCAGCCTGCCGGACCTGGGCCAGGTTGACTTCGGGATTGCGCCCCTGCAGCAGGGCCTGGGTAAAACTGAGGCCCAGGCGCGAGATTTGCTGGGTGACCGTGTTGTTATTAAAAGAACGGTTGCTGTAAACCGCACTGGCTTCAAGCGCGACGGTGGTGCCGCTGGCGAAGTTTTGCTCCAGCCCCAGGCTATAGCTCTGGCCGTCTGAAAAAATATCAAAGAAGTTGGGCTGCGCGCCCAGCTGACGCTGGGCCGTTTCGGCATTCTGCTCGGCGCGCCCGACCAGCTGGGGATCAAAAGCGCCCAGCTGTTCTTTGACGGCTGTTTCAGTTGTTTTCAGAATCAGGCGCTCGACCTGCAGGGCCCGGTTGCGCTCCAGGGCCATCAGCACGGCCTCTGTGGGGGTCAGAGCCAGTTCACGCGGCTGTTGGAGCTCCTGGGCGCCGGCGGCCCAGATCAGGCTGCCCCAGCAGTGCAGGCTGAGCAGGGCCAGGCGCAGGGATTGTTTAAACATGCAGCTGCTCCGAATTGACGGGCGCTGGGGTCGCCACTTCTGTTTCGGCTGGGGGCCAGAAGCGCAGGCGCAGGCTTTCGAGGATTTCATACATGATGGGTACTACAAAGAGGGTTAAAAAGGTCGAGCTGATCAGCCCGCCAATCACCACGCGGGCCATCGGGGCCTGGGCTTCAGAGCCCTCGCCCAGACCCAGAGCCAGAGGCATCAGGCCCAGGGCGGTGGTCAAAGTGGTCATCAGAATGGGGCGCAGACGCCGAAAGCCGGCTTCTTCGATGGCGGCCCGCAGGGGCATGCCGTCTTCGCGGCGCAGCTGGTTGATCTGATCCACCAGAATAATGGCGTTGTTGACCACAATGCCGCCCAGCATAATGCAGCCAATAAAGGCCTGCAGGCTGAAGACAGTCTGGGTCAGCAGCAGGGCAGCCACCACGCCGATACCGGCCAGCGGAACGGAGAACATGACCACAAAGGGGTAAAGGTAAGACTCATACTGGGCCGCCATGATCATATAGACCAGCAGCAAAGAGAGCAATAAGCCAATCAGCAGATCCCGAAAAGACTTTTGCTGCTCTTCAATATCGCCGGCCAGCACAATCGAAAAGCCCTGGGGCACGCTGATCTCACGAATGGCCTGCTGGACTTCTGCCAGCACTTCACTCAGGGGCCGATCGGCCACATTGGCCCGCACGGTCAGCACGCGCTCCTGATCTTTGCGCTCAATGCTGACCGGGCCGGTGCCTTTTTCGACCCGCACCACGTTGGCCAGCAGCACCGGGTTGCCGCTGCTATTGATCACCGGGATCTGCAGCAGGCGTTCAAGTTCGGTTTCTTCGGCATCGGCAATTTTGACGCGGATATTAAACTCTTTGCCGTTATCTCTCAGGGTGCTGGCCACAGAACCGGTCAGCACCGTTTGCAGGGTCCGGCCAATCTCGCTGACGCTGAGGCCCAGATCGGCCGCTTTGACCCGGTCTACGACAATGCTGCTCTCGGGCGTGCCGGTGTCGCGGCTGAGCTGGGTGTCGGTAATGCCCCGGATATCTTTGGCCAGGGCCTGAACCTGGGCGGCCAGGCTGTCGGCGGTGGCCTGATCAAAGCCCCGGATATCCACCTGTACGCGCTCATTATTGCCCCCACCGCTCAGGCGGCGCAGCACAAAGAAGCCGGAAGCGGCCCGGCTGCGGATTACCATGCCCGGCAGATTTGACAAAGGGGCGCGCAGATCGTTGGCGATTTCGAAGGTGCTGCGCTCGCGTTCTGACAGCGGGGGCAGATAGATGCGGATTTGTGCTTTGTAGCTGGCATCGGGTCCGCCATAGCCCGTGCCGCCCATTTCGACCATCAGATCGGTGGCTTCGGGCACGGCTTCTTTGACAAGGGCTTCGACCTCCAGCATGCGCTGGGCCAGTACTTCCAGCCGTGTGCCGACTTCCATTTCCACGCTGACACGCACTTCACCCTCGTCTGATTCAGGCATAAACTCAAAGGGAATACCCAGACCCAGCCAGAGGGCGATGGCAAAAATACCCAGAACCACCGGCAGGACCAGCGCCCTGGCTTTGAGCACCTGCCGCAGCAGCTGGCGGTACACGCGATCGAGCCATTGTAAAAAAGGCCGGCGGGCTTTGATGGTCATGGGTCTGCGGCCCCCCAGCAGGCGGCCGGTCAGCATGGGCACAAAGGTCAGGGCCATCACCAGTGAGGCCATCAGCGAAAAGGCCACAATCACACCCAGACGCTGATAAGTGACTCCTGAAATGCCCCGCACAAAGACCAGCGGCAAAAAGACGGCCATGGTGGTCAGGGTGCTGGCAATAATGGCGGCGGTGACCTGTTGGGAGCCTTTGACGGCGGCTGCCAGAGGCTCTTCGCCCTGCTCGCGGTTGCGGAAGATGTTTTCCAGCACCACAATCGCGTTATCTACCAGCATGCCAACCCCCAGGGCCAGGCCGCCGAGGGTGATCACATTGAGGGTGAAGCCGACAAAGTACATCAGAATAAAGGTGGTCACAATCGACACCGGAATGGCGGTGGCAATCACAAAGGTGGTGCGGAAATTGCCCAGAAAAACAAAGAGCACCCCCACCGACAGCAGGCCGCCAAAAAAGACTGCCATGGCGACGTTCTGCAGTGAGCGCTTAATAAACACAGAGGTGTCCACCAGGGTGGAAAGATAAATCTGGGGCAGATCCTGGTTGACTTTGTCGATTTCTTTAATGACGGCCTCAGCCACCTGGACCGTATTGGTACCGGACTGTTTGCGAATGCCCAGGCGGATGCCGGGTTTGCCATTGACGCGGATCAGGCTGGTGACACGCTGATAGGTGTCTTTGACCTCAGCAATCTGGCCCAGAAAAACGGGAATGCCGTTGCGCTGGGCCACAATGGTGTTGCGGATATCGTCGATCGATTTGAACTCTTCGGGGGTGCGCAGCAGCAGCTGGCGGGAACCCTGCTCCAGGGTACCTGCCGGTACCTGCAGGTTGGCCGCCTGCAGACTGCTGATGACCTGGTTGAAGGGCAGGGCCAGCGCCTGGATTTTGTCAATGTCCAGATCCACGTGCACTTCACGCACCGGCCCGCCGAGGGCATCTACCGAGGCCACGCCGGGGACGCGCTCCAGCCGGTTTTTAATATCTGTATCAATCAGCAGGCGGGTCTGGACCGGATCCAGTTCGCTCTCGACCCCCAGAAAGACAATCGGAAAGCTGGCCAGGTCAAATTTCAGCAGACGGGGCCGATCGGCGTCATCCGGCAATTGATTGATCAGCCGGTCAATGCGTTCGCGCACATCGTTGGCCGCTTCGCTCAGATCTGTGCCGTACTCAAACGACAGCCGCACCTGACTGACCCCTTCTCTGGATTCAGAGCTGATTTCTTCCACACCCGGCACAGAGCCGGCCGCTTCTTCAATCGGGCGGGTGATCAGCTCTTCAATTTCTTCGGGGCCGGCGCCATCATAGGTGGTCGAAATACTCAGGCTGGGAAAGGAGACATCTGGCACCAGATCAATCGGCAGGCGCGAAATAGAAACCGTCCCCAGCACCAGCGCAATCAGCACCAGCATCATGGTGAAAACCGGGCGGTAGATAAAAAAGCGCGACATCAGGGCTGGGGCTTCCGCAGCTTGATTTCAGCGCCGTCTTTGAGCAGATGATTGCCCAGGGTGACGACCTGTCCTTCGAGTTTGGGGTGGCGCACTTCAATGCGTTCGCGGGTCACAATGCCGGTCTGGATTTCAACAAAGCGCACCGTTTTTTGATCGGGATTGACCAGAAAAATCCCTTCGGGCAGATCTTCGCGTCTGACCAGGGCCCCGTCAGGAACAATCTGGGCTTTGTCGCGCTGCTCCAGCACAATATCGGCTTTGAGAAACATGCCTGGTTTGAGGGCCTGGCTGCTGTTGTCAACGTGCACTTCAATTTCAGCCGTGCGGGTCTGAATGTCTACGGTGGGTGAAATCCGCACCAGGGTGCCATTAAAGCTTTGTCCGGTAAAGGCGTCGCTGCGCAGCTTCAGACGCTGTCCGACTTTGATTTTACCCAGATCTTTTTCGGTCACCGGCAGCAGGACCCGCAGGGGATTGAGCTGAACCAGCTCGACAATCGGGGTATTGGGGGCCAGGGTGGCGCCGGCTTCGACCAGCTTGCGGCTGACGACCATGGGGGCCTGGCCCGGCCAGATGCCCAGCACACGGGTTTCGCTGAGATTGAACTCGGCCTGCTTTAAGGCTTCGCGGCGCTGAGCGATCTGGGTCTGGGTCACGTTCAGCCGGGCCCGGCTGGTTTCAAGGTTGGCACGGGAGCGGTCAAAATCCGTGGCGGAGATCAGCTTGTTGCTGAAGAGGGAGGCATCACGGTCCAGCTCGCGTTCGGCGATATCCAGGTTGACCTGCTGCTCCTGCTGCTGGGCCTTGATGACCTCAATATCGGCTTTGAGCTGCTGGATCTGCAGGCGCAGGGCTTCGGTCTCCATCTGGGCCACCAGCTGACCGTTGCGCACCACCGCCCCCACGTCTACCAGCAGCTGGCGCAGCTGACCACCGGTTTTATTGGCCAGGGTGAACTGCACAAAGGGGTAGGCCGTACCCGTCAGGGTGCGCACGGCGGCAATGCTTTCGTTGCGTACCGGGGCGGTTTCAACGGCTGTGGCTGCGGGGGCGGGGCGCCCGCCCCGACCGGGCGGTGCCTGGGCGGCACTTTCAGGGCTGCGTTGTATCCAGTACAAGCCCAGCAAGCCGATCAGGGCCAGGCTCATCATAAGATATTTAAAGGAAGCGTGTCTCTGCATAGATTCTACTATGCCAGATGATGATGGCTCACGGCGGGTTTCATTTGTAAAGATTTTGTCAACAGGGCCCTTGCCGCTGTATTTTTACCGCCGCCACGCCCTTGGGCGGATGCTGTTATAATAAGGAGCAAGCTTTGGATTGTGAAAAGAGGTTGTTTATGTCAAAACGTTTGCTGAATCTGGCGCTGGCTGCCTGCCTGACGGTGACCCTGCTGCCGGGTTGTGCATCTGAAGAAAAACCCAAACAGCAGAGCCAGTCCACCCGTCAGAACAAAAAAACCGAAACCACGGTGACCACAACCCAGCTGGTATCTGAAGGGCTTGATCTTAGCCGTTTGCCTGAAATGGTCAAAGAGGCTAAAGATGCAGCAGAGCTTGAAAATTACCTCAATACCTCCGGTGTGAACAACCTGGATCTCAACCAGGACGACAAAGTGGACTACCTCAACGTTGAGGAATTTAATGAAAACGGCCAGCGCGGCTTTTTGCTCTACACCTATGAAGACGATCAGCAGACGGATATTGCCCGCATCAGCATTGCCCAGCAGAGTCAGACCACTGATGTGGTGGTCGAGGGCAACCCCCAGTACTATGGTAATCAGGCCCGTTATCAGTCTTCCTTTCCCCTGGGCCAGGTCTTGCTGGCAGCCTGGCTGTTTAACAGCCTGACCCGTTCACCTTATTACCATCCGCCCTATTATGCCGGGCGTTATCCCGGTTATTATCGCAGCATGGCGCCGGTGTCACGCAGTGCTTACCGTAGCCGTCTCAGCTCAGGTCTCAGAGCAGGCAGCAGAACCTTTACATCGTCAGCCACCCGCTCAGGCACCAGCAGCTTTAAAACCACCAATACCACCCGCAGCGGAGCGGCCAAAACCTCTGGCAGCCAGCGCTCGCTGAGCAATACCCAGGGTCAGTCGTTTCAAAACACCACCAATAAGCGCCCGGCTGGAAGTGCGACCCAGAACAGCAGTGGCTTTGGCACCAGCTCCAATCGCAGCACAACCAGCAGTACAGGCACAGCCCCCACCAAAACCGATACCCGGCCCAAAGGGGCTGCGACCCGCAGCACCACTTCACGCGGTTTTTTTGGCAGCAGCTCCAACCGCAGCAGCACCAGCAGCAGTTCCAGCTCCAGTCGCAGCTCGTTTGGCTCGTCTTCACGCCGCAGCTCCAGCAGCAGCCGCCGGAGACGCTGAGTATGAGCGCGGTTGATTTTGATGCCCTGAGCTGGGAAGAACTGATGGCCTTTGAGGCCGAGCAAAGCAAGCCTCTGCAGCTGGAACCCGAAGATATTCAGCGTTTTCACCGCCGCACGGTTTTATATAAGGTCGATCAGCAAGGCTATAAGCTGCCGCTGGTACCTGAAGATCCGAACGCCGGTGCTGGCTTTCTGACGGATCTGCTTCAGGAAATGGCCGGTGAGGATTACCTCAGCATCGGTTCGCGTGAATATGAAATCACCCGCAAGGGGCGCGACGAGCTGGAGGCCATGGCTGAGCAGTATCATTCGCTGGTGCAGCACTTTGACATCTTTGCCCATGTGGATCTCGATAACTCCTGCTTTCTGGAGCCCGGCGATGATCCCCATGAGCAGGTCATGATTGAGGGCCAGCCTTACCCGCGTTTTGTTGACCTGCGGGTGGCGGTGATGCGCTTTAAAGGCGTTTCACCCTTTGATATGGTCTTTTTAAACCTCTTGCGCGAAGGCCGTATTGGGGCCGGAGACAACTGGGAGTTTGATCTGGCCCTGGGCCAGGCCTTGTATGCCGAAATCGAAGAGATCGTCAACTCAGCTTATACCCTCAGCGATCTGACGGCCCTGGGCAAAAGCAACGAACATGGCCCGATTCCCGGCAGCGATATTCTGCGCGATGTGATTCTGGCCGGCAATCAGATCAACGAAGAGCGCCAGCTCGCGCTGCAGGCCGAAAAGCGTTACGATGAACCTGAAACGGCTCAGATTCAGGTAGAAGTAGTGCACCATCATGAAGCCCCCCTGTTTGTGGATTACGGTTACGCCGGCCGGGAGCACTATGCTGACTACCGGGACCCCTTTTATGTGGAGCCTGCCTGGCGGCGCCACCGCTACCGGCGCTGGTTTTAAACAGCGGGCGGCAGCCAGCCGTAGCCGACTTCGTCTACTTCCAGGGTGTCACCCAGGCGCTGGCGGCGTTCAAAGCAAGGGCTACCGCCCCGCGCGGCATAAAATTGCCGGGCGGGCTGGTTGTCGCGCAAAACCCAGACCAGATGGCGCTGCAGATCTCGCTGCTGCAGCGCCTGGCGGCAAGCGCTGAAAAGGGCGCTGCCGAGCCCGCGCTGCTGTTTTTCGGGCAAAAGATAAATGGCGTAAATCTCGCTGTCAAAAGGTTCAAATTCACCCCTGATCAAACCACAGCAGGCAAAACCGGCCAGTTGACCGCCGTCTTCAATCACCCAGGCTTCTTCCTGCTTACTGGGCATGGCCTGCAGCCACGCCCGCCACTGCTGGGTGCGCTGGGCAATATTGAGCTGCTGTAAAAAGGCTTCGGGCATCAAACCCTGGTAAGCGCTCTGCCAGCTGAGCACATGAATGCGGGCAATTGCTGCCGCATCCCGGTTCTCGGCAGCGCGGATGCGGTAAGTTGCCATTTGTTGTGAATCAGAGACCGGCAGCGCTGAAAACCTGGGCGGCGGCCTCGGTGGCGGCGCCGACATTGATGCGGCCATAACCAAAGATCGGATCGCGGCGGCCTTCGTAGATCAGGGCCGGTGGCACGACGCGGGAGGGCTGGTTGGTGTGGCTGAACAGCAGGCGCTCGGCCAGCTGAGCAGGCCGAATCGAGATGCCCAGCTGCTGGCGGGCGGTTTCCGCACCCCCATGAAAGAAGTCTCTGAAATTCAGCAGGGGCCCCTGCATGCGGCCCTGGGCCATGCGCCGCTGCATGGTGCGCTGGTAGTCGTCGTACATGGCTGAGCGAATCAGGGCCAGCGCACCAGCGACCACCGGGCTGGACATGGAGGTGCCATCCATATAGTCATAGGGCATTTTGCAGAGCACTTCGTCGCAGGCCAGTTCGCGGGGAATGCTTGAAAAGATATTTACGCCCGGGGCTGCGACGGCCTTGGGATGGGTGAAGTTGGGGTAATTCGAAAAGGGCGCCAGGCGATCCAGTTCATTGATGGCAATCACGGGGATCTGGTTTACGTTCTGCTGTACGCTGCAGCGCCCGTGAATAAAGTCATAGGCTTCATTGCCGGCTGCGGTGACCACGTTGACGCCATTGGCATAGGCTTCGTCAATGGCGCTGTTGAGTGAGCGCATAAAATCGCTGTACTGCCCGCAGTCATACAGGGTGGGAGAGCCCAGACTCAGGTTGATCACCGAAGCACCGTGCTGGGTGGCATAGCGAATGGCGCGGGCCAGGACGTGTTCACCGCGGGCAAAACCCTGGGGCGAAAAGACCTTGATGCCCATGATTTTGACTTTGGGGGCAATGCCCCGGATATTGCCGTCATCGCCGGCAATGATGCCTGCGACATGGGTGCCGTGGGCCTGCTGGTCTTTGGGGTCCATATTGTTGTCGACGTAGTTGTAACCGATCAGCATGCGGCCGTTAAAAGCCATATGGCCATAGTCCACGCCGGAGTCGATCACGGCCACGGTCAGATCCGGGTGGCCCTGGGTCACGCGCCAGGCGCGGGAGGCTTCGACCTTGCGCAAAAACCACTGCAAATCTTCGTAGCGAAAACCGCCGCCGTTGATGCCGCCGGGCTGGCCCTGACCCGGCGCGTTGGGCTCGGTGATGGGTGTATTGGGTTCTGTGATCGGTTGCTGGGGTTCGGTAATCGGTGCGTCCACCGGCGCGCCGGGAGGCTGGTAGGGGTTCTGAGGCAGAGAGGGTGTGGCAGGCGCGGGTTGAGGGGGTTGCTCCGGCACAAAAATCGGGGAGGTGCGCATATCAGGTTCAGCGTTGCGGGCATGGAAGCGGGCGGCCTGTACCGCATGCTGCTGGGCGGCTTTGAAGCTGCGCAACTCACCGCTGGGTTTCAGCAGGCCGACAGCAGGGGCTGTGCCATGCTGGAACTGCTGGAGCTGGGATGTACTGTGGCCGTTGAGCAGGGGGGCCTGGGAACAGGCATTTAACAGGGCCAGGCCAGTGGCCACCAGGGTATATTTCAGCTGCCGCTTCATGGCAAGTCTCCTCTATATGCTACGCTTCACGATACAGGTATTATGCGGCGCAAGCGCCCAATTGTTTCTTAATTCCGGGTTATATTTCGGGCAATAAAACGTTAAAATAAAGGCATGTCAGTTGAAACTTCTTCTTTTCGCGAGCGGGTGCTGGTCCTGGTGTCCCAGATTCCAGCCGGTCAGGTGGCCACCTATGGTCAGATTGCGGCCCTGGCCGGATCGCCCCGCGCTGCGCGTCAGGTGGGCGGGGTTTTGTCGGCTTTGCCTCCCGATACTGCTGTGCCCTGGCAGCGGGTGATCAATCGTCAGGGCAGCTTATCGACCTGGCGCAAGGGCTGTGGCGAATTGCAGCAGGCGCTTTTAGAAGCTGAAGGCATCGTTTTTAACGCCAGCGGGGCCTGCGATCTCAGCCGCTACGGCTGGGCCGGGCCGGCCCTTGCCGCTGGAAGCCAGCGCGGAGCGCAGTGACTGAATGAGAGGGCTCAAACTATCATATCCAGCAGAGGTCTCAGCCTGCATCAGTATCCAAAAACAGAAGGTGTTGGCTGCTTTTGCGCACGCAGCGCCCGCCGGGCAGGTGCAGTTCTTTCTGGCCTGGTCCAGCGGCCAGGGCCCGCAGATCTTCGAGATGCCGCGTGCTGTAGCGCTTCCATTCGCCCTGCTGGGTCAGCACCTCGCGCAGCAGGCAGCGTTGCAGGGCCAGCGGCAGGGCCAGCAAAGGCTTGACTGGCAGGCGTAAGCCTTCTGGGCTGTGCTGAACCAGTTGGGCAAAGTGGGCCTGGGCCTGCGCTCTGAGCCAGTCCTGCTCGGCGCGCCAGATCTCTGACTGCAGGCTGACCTGTTCGGCCAGGCGGGGGTTTTCGGCCAGTAAAAGCGGGATCAAATCCTGGCGCAGCCGATTGCGAAAAAAGGCTGGATCCTGATTGCTGGCATCTTCGCGCCAGCTGAGCCTGTGGGCAGAGGCATAAGCGGCCAGCTGGGGGCGGGTCAGACCCAGCAAGGGGCGCAGCAGCTGGACCGGACTGCCTTCACTCAGTGGACGGCGGGGGGCCATGCCCTGCAGGCCGCTGATACTGCCGCGAATCCAACGCATCAGAACGGTTTCGAGCTGATCTGAGGCCGTGTGGGCCGTGAGCACGGCATGGGCACCGCACTGGCTGGCCAGACTGCCCAGCCAGTCATAGCGCAGTTCGCGGGCCACCGCTTCCAGCGAAGATTGCGCTGAAAGCGCCTGTTGTTGCCGCACCTCAACGCGCTCGCTGTAAAAAGCAAGTCTTGCTGTTTGACAGAAATCGTGTAACCAGCAGGCATCAGCGGCTGATTCGGGCCGCAGGCCGTGGTCCAGATGGGCGATTGTCAGCTGCAGACCGTATTTTTTGGCCCCAAAGCGCCTGAAGAAATCCAGCAGTACCATGGAGTCCAGCCCGCCTGAGACGGCCAGCACGGCGTGCGTGACGCCGGCCAGCAGCCGCTCCTGCTGCAGGCAGTCAAAGACCGCTGAGCAGAAGCGGGTGTCGCAAAAGGCGGCCGGCGTCACGGCAGGGTCTTAATAACCGTATTTGGAGCGCTGTACGCCCAGAATTTCGTCCAGTTCAGCCATCACCGAGCGCAGCAGGCGGGTCTTTTTGTTGTGGGGCAAAAAGGCACTCTTAAAGCCGTTGATCAGAATATTGGCCAGATCGTGCAGGTCAAACTCAAACAGCCGGGCCGCCAGCCACAGCTCGTCGGTGACGGTGGTGTTTGACACCATGCGGTTATCGGTGTTGATGGTAACGCGCAGGCCCATATCGTAATACTTTTTGAGGGGGTGATTTTCGAGCTTATCGACAGCCTTGGTTTGTAGATTGGAGATCAGGCAAACCTCCAGCGGGATGCGGTGATCGTTGACGTAGTTCAGCAGGTCGCGGTCTTCGATCAGGCGCGTGCCGTGGCCAATGCGGTGGGCGCCGCAATAGTGCAGGGCCTGTGAAATACTCTGGGGGCCAAAGGCTTCACCGGCATGAATGGTGCAGTTGATGTTTTCGTTGAGGATCATATGAAAGGCGTCGCGGTGGTGTTTGGCGGGGTTGTCATACTCCGCACCGGCCAGGTCAAAAGCCACCACGCCGCGGTTTTTAAAGTCGATGGTCAGCTTGGCCAGATCGACAGAGTTCTGCACCGACATATGGCGAATGCCGCAGATGATCACGCCGGCTAAAATGTCGTACTGGCGCTCGGCATCGGCCAGGCCTACCAGCACCGCTTTGACAATCTGGGGCATGGAGAGGCCTTTTTCGGTGTGCAGCAGAGGGCAGAAGCGCACTTCAATGTATTTCACGTTTTCCATGGCCGCATCTTCGGCCAGTTCAAAGGCCGCCCGGCGCAGGGCCTCAAAATCCTGCAGCACGGAGCAGGTGATATCAAAGGCGCGCAGGTATTCTTCGAGGCTTTCACAGGCTTCGGCCATCTGTACATAGGGGCGCAGTTCATCGGGCTCATAGCTGGGCAGCTGGACGCCGCGGTCTTTGGCGAGCTCAATCAGGGTGCTCAGGCGCATGGAGCCGTCGAGGTGAACGTGCAAATCGGTTTTGGGCAATTGGAGAATGGTTTCACGGCTGGGAATTTTTTTTGCCATGGTGTGCTTCCTTTCAGGTACGTTGATATCCCCTATCTTACAGGCTTGTGCAGCCTGAACGCACGGGGTGGGGCGCTGGTGGCTGTAAAGCTTCAGGGGCTGTCGGCTTCCTGACGCAGGGGTTCAGAGACCCGGTCCAGGTGAGTCTGGAAGCTTTCAGCGACAGCTTGCAGTGCATCGCTGCGCAGGGCTTCTGGCGTCATTTTGTAGGTTTCTGCCAGGGCTTTAAGGGTTTCACCACAGCCGGTTTGCTCCGCTTCACTCAGGCTCTCGGCGGGCTGGCGACAATACAGCAGGCTGGCTACATCCAGATGGATCAGGGTGGTCAGCAGCAGGCTTTCTGCCAGCGGGTGATTCTGAGCCCCTTCGTATATTTTAAACTGGTCAAACGCCTGTTGATGCGCAAACAGGTCCTGCCGGTAGGCTTCAACATCACGCGCCAGACGCTCAGTCAGCGGCTGCAGGACCAGCAGATTCTGCCGGAGCTGCTCCGCTTCGCGCTGGAGCTGATCGGCTGAAACAGCAATTGGCGTGGGTGTAGGCGGTGGGGGCTGACTGCCCGTCTGTTGCTGCTGGCCTGGTGCACAGGCCTGCAGGTGGGTCATGAGTAATAGCAGGACACCCAGCTTGATGATGGCTTTGATCTGCATCTGGACTTCCTTTCAGGCCGGTAGGCGTTTGGGCTGTGCGACCGGGCCGGATATATATTCTGTCCAGCTTAGCATAGAAACCGACACCTGGGTTCAGAATGCCGCCGCGGCCTGAACGCTACAGCAGGCGGCTCAGGCGGCTTCAGATCCTTATTTCTGGGGGGCTGGCGGGAGCGGACCGCCGTCGGCGTGCTTCCAGGTGGCAGGTGTGGGATCCCGGCTGACGTTGATCTGATCTTTGCCTTTGGCCGTCATCTGCAGCTGGGGGCAGCTCAGCTCCCACTCAAAGACCCACTGGGTTTCGTCATCCAGAATACGGTGGGTGAACTCTCCTTTGTGCTCGACCACTTTGAGACGGGCTTCGGCCGCATGTTCGGTGTAATAGGTGGGGTCATCACCGTTTTCTTTGCGAAAGCGTGAGCAGGTGGCAATCATCTGCTCGCGTTCAAGGGTCTGGCCGGTTTTGAGATAGTCGCTGTGCAGCAAAATGGTGGCGCTGGGAATATACAAAAAGGTCTGCTCGCCCTCGGTCGGGCTCAGAATCAGCTTGATCACCTTGTCGTCAGCGTAAAGAAAGCCAAAGCTGTCTTTGCCGCCACCGCAGAGTTCCGGAGCGGTGTAGGTATGATAGGTGTAGTCGCCGCAGTTGAGATCAAAGAGCACATTCTGAAAATTGGGCAAATCCAGCAGGGCCAGATCTTCACTGAAAGCCTGACAGCCGCTGAAGCCCAGGGTCAGCAAGCCCAGGAAGCCCAGACCGAACAGGTTTTTGTACATCTTTGTGAGGGTTTTCATACGCAAAGCGCCTGTTGATTTCTTTTTAGATGCGGCAGACACAGCTGCAGCATGGGATCTATCCTAACATGCATCCCTTGCATCCATCGACTGAAAGCGGTATCTTCTAAGCATGCATACAACCTATCTCTTGTTTATTCGAGGCCTGTTGCTGAGTGCGCTTGCAGCCCCCCTGCTGCTGGCCGCTCCCCCCGCTCAGGCCCTGCCCGAAAGCACACGTCAGCTTCAGCAGATCTACCATCAGCAGGCGCTGATCGAGCGCTTTTACAAGGCCTTTGCCGCTCGTGATCTTGAAGGCATGCTGGCGGTTTACCACCCTGACATCGTCTTCTCAGATCCGGTTTTTGGCCAGCTCAAAGGCCGTGAAGTCGGCGCAATGTGGGCCATGCTGCTTCAGGCCAGCGAAAGCCGCCAGCTGGATATCACGCATCATGACGTGCGGGTGCAAAACAGTCTGGGTCTGGCACGCTGGGAAGCCCGTTATCAGCTGGCAGCAACGGGTGGGCGCATTCACAACCGCATCAGTGCGCGCTTTGGCTTTCGCGATGGCCTGATTGCTGAACATCATGACAGTTTTGATCTGGCCCACTGGAGCGCCATGGCTGTGCCGGTCTGGGGCAGTCTGCTGGGCGGTCAGCCCTGGTTTCAGAGCCTGTTTCAGGGGCAGGCCCGCCGGCAGCTGCAAGCCTTTCAGGCCAGGAAACCTTAAGCACGATGCCGCCTCGCCGTCCCCGTCCTCTGCAGGGCCGGTTGGCTGCGCGCAGCAAGGCATCGCCTGAGCAGCAACTGGCCTGGCGGCCGATCATGGCCGGCTTGCTGGCCTTTGGTCTGACGCTGGCCCTGGTCTGGGGTCTGAGCTGGGCCCTGATTGTGCGGCCCTATCAGCTGCGCCAGCTGAGCCAGACCCATTCAACCGAGCCGACCTCGTCAGCGATGACTGAAGTGCTGCGCTCAACAGAGGGACAGACTGGCCCGGTGACGCTGCGGGCCAGCCCCACCCGCATCCTGCTGGATGAACGCACCCAGCCGCGCGCGGAGCTGCTGGCACTGGCCCCGGACGAGCTGTCCCGCCCCACCCGTCTGCACTGTGCGCCCCCCTTTGTATACTTTTTGGCCCGTGGTCAGCTGTACCGTGCGGATGTCAGCCCCTGGCTGGAACAGGCCCGGACCAGGCGTGGACCGCAAAACGCGCCAGCGCGTCTGCTGGCTGAACCCCTGATGCCCAACCGCGAACACCGGCTGGAAGATGGCACCCCGATCCAGGCTTTGCAGGATCTGATGTCGCTGACGATACCTGATCCAGCCCCGGACGCTGCTGATTCAGGGGCTGTGCCAGCGCCGGCCCTGCTCTTGCTGGATCGTGCCAATCAGCTGTTTCAGTTGGATCCGCAACAAGGTCAGTGGCGTCATCTGTCAGATGCCCCCTTTAGCCTGCCGCCGCCGGCGGACCAGAGCGAATCCCATCCTGTGGCCCTGGCTCCCTGGGGTGGGCGGGCCTATGCCCTCGATTATCAGCGCAATCAAATCTGGCGTTATGCGGACGGGGCTTTCAGCGCTTATTTTGCCAGGCAGTCCCGCAGCCTGCAAAAGGCCATTGACCTGCATGTGGATGGCGATATCTACGTCTTGCTGCGCCAGGGTGAAATCTGGCGCTATCGCAATGGCCAGCAGGATAAACAAGCTCTGTTTAAGCTGGCGGAGCTGCCCTGGCCCCATGCGGCGCGACCGATCAGTCTGCGCGCCCTGCGTGGCGATGCCGCGCATCTGTATGTGCTGGATGCGGGCCAGCGGCGGATTCTGCAGCTGGCCAAAGCGGATGGCCAGTTGCTGCGTGAATGGGTGCTGACCGGTGAGGTGCCGGAATGGGAGCGGCTCAGTGATCTCACCTTCTGTCAGGGGCAGATGCTGGCGCTGGCGGGCAATGAGCTGTTGCGGCTGCCGGCTGAAACCGCGCTGCAGAACGCTGATCTGCCGCCCCTGCCGCCCTTGCCTGCTTTTTTACAGGGCCTGACCCACCCGATTCCCGGTGCTGAAGTGGCCGATAACCCGGCTGTGTTTCCCGGCGCGCGCCGGCTGTACCGCTTTGGCATTCATGAGGGGCTGGATATTTTTGACCGCCAGCAGCCTGCCACCGGAGGCCGGCAGGTGCGCATGGGCACGCCCGTGCTGGCCATGGCTGACGGTGAGGTGCTGCGGGTGGATCAGGATTTTGCAGAACCGTCGCCAGCAGACTATGAAGCTTTAATAGACACCACCCGTCGCCAGGGTCAAACCACCCGAACCCAGGAAAATATGCTGCGGGGTCGGCAGGTCTGGCTGCGGCATGCCAATGGACTGGTCAGCATCTATGCCCATCTCAGCAAGGTATCTCAAACGCTGAAGCCGGGGCAGCAGGTGGTGCAGGGCCAGGTGATAGGGCAGGTGGGCAACTCGGGCACACGGGCGGCCGTTTACAGCCAGCCGGAGGATCCCCATCTGCATCTGGAGCTCTGGCTGCACGATCCCGACAGTCCGGTAGGCACTTATCTGGGCAAGGGTCTGCACATCGAAGAAACCCTCCAGCTCTGGCAGCGCATTCTGGCCGAAGAAAGCCGGGGTACACCCTGATGCGCGTGGGCATAGATACCGGTGGCACCTTTACAGACTATGTGGCGCTGAGCCCCGAAGGCCTGTGGGTGGGCAAATGCCCGTCTACGCCCCGGCAGCCTGCTGAAGCGGTGCTGAACGCTCTGGCCGCTCTGGCCGACCTGGGGTTGCCCGAGCCGCTGGAGCTGGTGCATGGCACCACCGTGGCCACCAATGCCCTGCTTGAGGGCAAGGGCGCGCCCACGGCCCTGGTCACCACTGCTGGATTTGCCGACTTGCTGGCCATTGGTCGCCAGGCCCGCGCCAGCCTTTATGATCTGAATCTGCCGGTGCCGCCTGAGCGTGTGCCGCCGGCTTATCGGTTCGAGTTGCACGAGCGCATCAATGCGCGCGGGGAGATTGAGCTGCCCCTTGATCTGGCTGAGCTGGATGAACTGGCTACACTCAGGCTGCCGGAAGAGATTGAAGCGGTGGCCGTCTGCTTTTTATTTTCTTATATGCGCAAGACCTACAAATTCAAAGCCACTGCGAACGAAATAACAACACAGAATGCTGAACGCTGGCTGTATTTGTGCCAGCAGCTGTACAATGCAGCGCTTGAACAGCG
>JACYMC010000243.1 GCA_015272195.1 Candidatus Sericytochromatia bacterium | reverse complement strand
GCTGAAATCGGCGAAGCACTGATGGAACATGGCTATCAGGTGTTCTGGGATTGGCGGCGCTATCAGGCGGGCGAAATTCAACGCTGCACATTCAAGCAATATATGCGTGGGCTACGCCGCCAGGTTCACCTGCTTTTGAAACAGGGCGCCAATTATGCGACCGAAAAAGGGCAAAAATCTGCGCGAGCCCAGACAGCCTCCACCTGCAGGGCCTTATTGAAGGTGGAGTCAGCGTTATGGACTTTTGAAAGAAAAGAAATCGAGCCTTCTAACAACAGGGCTGAAAGAGCCATACGTCCCCTGGTGGTCTTGCGTAAAGTTTGCTATGGAACGCAGTCGGAGCAAGGCAGTCGGCTGATAGAGCGTCTGTTCAGCGTAGTTCACTCATGCCGCCAGCAAAACCGCTCTGCCCTCGCGTTTCTGAAGCAGAGTATTGAGGCGCATCTTGGCGTGGGCACTATGCCTTCGCTGGTTTCTGAAGGGCTGCGCTAAATCACCCACCTGAAGGGATACAAATATTTTAGAGATGGTCTCAGCGCTGGGGGTACTGGTAGCGGGGGTCGCGCTGCATATTTTGCTGCTGGTTGAGATCCATCTGATAGTTGTACTGATTCTGATGCATTTGCTGGGGATACATCGGCGCCTGGGGCATGCCCTGGGGCGGCTGCATCTGCTCCTGCTGCTTTTTTTGCTGGTTATGCTTGACGGCCCGTGAAATGGCGCTGATGGCCAGCAAGGCCACGCCCAGAATGATGGCACCAATCGGTCCACTCAGACCCACCAGACCGGCGGCAAAAAAGCCACCCACAGCACCCAAAGCGCCAAAAGCAACATCTTTTTGAGCGATGTACTGATAATTATCCTGTTGCTGAGGGGCACCAGGCATGCCGGGCATACCGGGTCGGGCGCCAGGCGGCATGCCAGGGCGGTAGGCATCGGGCGGCATAACACCATAAGGCTGCGGCACGCCAGGGCGGTGTACCACGGGCTGAGGAAAACCCGGACGCTGGGGTCCGCCGGGAGCCGGGGGCTGTTGAGGGTATTGGGGTCCGCCGATATAGGTCATGGTTGCCTCCGCAACAAAATTCGTTTGACGTTGTTAGTGATCTTATGGCCTGAAGACAGGTCTATCTTGCGTCTCTCAGCTAAAAATTAACGTAAAAATCTGTAAGGGTTTAACTTTTTTTAACGCTTTGCGCTGCTTGAATCTCAGTCTCAGGCTTTTATTATAGCCTATGGCGCTCAAAAACTGAGCCCCCTTCAGGGTTTTTGTGCCAACTTGTCTGAAAGCTCGGGATCAATTTCAAAATGCTGGCTGAAGAGAGCCTGCAGACTGAACCAGACCGTGGCCAGTACACCCCAGCTCAGGCCAACGACCACGCCGACATCAATGATGCCGCGCCAGGGTTGGGGCAGCAGTTTGATCAGCAGCACAAAAATCACAATCCCCATCGTCAGAATCCAGCTGACCAGCTTGCGTTTGCGGGTGGCGCCAAAAAAGCCCATACAGAAAAAGGGCGCCAGCAGGGCCGGCAGGCCCTGGGGATGGTCACGCAGCCAGCGCAGCCGGGCCCCAAAGCGGGGCGCAAAGGCTTTCTGAAAGCCTTTATAGCCTTCACTGATAGCCATAAACAGCGTCCAGCCAGCCATCAGGCCCCATTGCCAGAGGGCCAGAGAATATTCGCTGATGGCGACCCAGGCCATCGGGCTCAGGCGAATCAGGGCCTGAATGAGCAGCAGGAGAAAGCCTCCCAGGCCCCAGGAGGCAATCAGCCAGCCGCTGAGGCGGGGAGGAGAAACTACAGAAGCTTGATCTATCATATTTACAGCTTAACAAGGTTTGCAGCTGAACGGCAGGCAGATAGCGCTTAAAATCTTCTGACAGCTGTTGAACATGTTAAACTGAGTCATCTGCAACCTATTCAGTGAGTCCAAAGATGTTTTCTGATTTTCAGCGCCGCAAAAAGAAAAAAGGCATTCACTTCGAAATTATTCCCATGATTGATGTCATGATGATCATGGTCATTTTTTTGGCGGTGATGGCTTTTTTGCCTCAGGTCCAAAGCGCCATTCAGACCAATCTGCCCGGCTCGGGCTCTCAGGATCAGGTCTCAGCTGAAGATATTCTGGTGACCATGAATGCCGATGGGGCGGTCTACGTCAATGATGAAGCCGTGACACAGAATATGCTGGTATCGGCCATTCAGGCCCAGATGCAGGAGAACCCCCAGCGCCGCGTGGTCATTGCCGCTGATAAGGCTCTGGCCTACGAGTATATTGTGATGCTGCTGTCAGCTTTGCAGCAGGCCGACATTCGCAATGTGGCCCTGGCGACCGAAGCGCAGAACTAACCCGCATTTCTCACAAACAGATCAGTAGATAAAAACTGGCTCCTTTCTGTAGATTAAAGTTATCATACAGAAATCGCAGAAAAGGAGCCAGCTGTATGAAGTGTAACCCTGAGACCTGGGAAGTTCAAGGCAAAAATGGAGAGCCGCTGACAGTCAATTTTGAAGGCGGTGCGCTGACTTCGGACGCAGGTCTGCTCCTCCTGAAAGAGGCCGATAGCCGCCTGGGTCTCATATCCCGTCTGGCCGCCTGTTTCACCGACCATCGTGCTGCCGGTTATGTGGACTTCACTGTTGAGGAACTCCTGGCCCAGCGCATTTACGGTCTGGCAGCCGGTTATGAAGATCTCAACGACCATGACCAGCTGCGCTTTGACCCCCTCTTTCTGCGCGTCC
>JACYMC010000164.1 GCA_015272195.1 Candidatus Sericytochromatia bacterium | reverse complement strand
AGGCTGGCTGGCTCAGATGATAGGCTGTCTCAGGACTTTTCATTCTGAAGCACTGACGCAAATCAGACTGAGTATCCTGCAGGGCTGCAGAGGGGGTATAATAAGGTCATGCGTATTTTTTTACTGCTCAGCCTTTGCTGGGGCATTCTCAACGCGGCCAGTTCGGCCCAGGCCCACCAGTCCGGGCCCTTTGAACAGGCCCTGCTGGAGTACACACGCGACAAGGTACTGGATCAGCGAGAATACGAATACCTGAAGACCCTGCCCCGCTACCGCCTCTCGGAGCAGGATCGTTACCTGGCCGAGCATTTTCTGGGCTTTGTGGATCGGCACAAGGGTTTTATTAAAATTCAGTACAGCTTTTATCAGGGTGACAGGCCGGTGACCCTTAATTTTGCCTTTGCACCCACCTACAGCGAAGACAGCCCGGTGGCCGGCAGCAGCCCGCGCGAAGTACTGGGCAATCTTTCCCAGAATGACACTCTGGCTGAGACGCTGGCAGATGGCGAACGCTGCGGTGCAGCGGCCCTGCTCTCAGCCCATTATCTGCTTTATGGCAGCTTTCAGCAGGCCTTTGCCCGACTGAATATCCAGGCTTCGGTGGCAACGTACCGGGCGGTTCATCTGGCCCAGGAGCGCCTGTATAACTATGCCAACACCGATGGCCAGGCGGGGCTGACCTCCGCTTTTCGCTATACGGTGTACGAAGATGGCCGGGTCGAAAACCCGCTGGCTTCCGGTGAAACCGTGCAGGCCGCCAAACTGATGGGCCTGCGGCTGCAGCCGCTGATTGGCCAGCACAAAGACAGTCTGTATCAGCGCAGACAGGTGGTTAACAATCTCTGGACCCTGTACCCCGAGGCCGTGCTGCTGGTGGGTGTGTATCTGGACGACAAAACCGGCACGGTGCGCTCGCCTGAAGGGGAGCGTTACCCCCAGAACCATTTTGTGCTGGTGTTTCGTGAGGCCGGCCGCTACTGGATGCTCAACAGCGGCGGTGTCGATAACGGCAACGGGACGGCCCTGATACCGCTCAGTCTGCAGCAGATGGACGGCTTTGTCTATCGCACCACCGGCTCGCTGGACGGCCTGACCCGCTTGTAAGGCAGCAAAAAGGGCCCCGCAGGGCCCTTTGAGCAGCTCAGTGGCTTTGTTATTTTTTGGCCTGGGCAAAGCGCTGGCTGACGCCATCCCAGTTGATAACCTCAAAGAAGGCCTTGATCCACTCAGGGCGGGCATTGCGATACTTGAGGTAGTAGGCGTGCTCCCAGACGTCAATGGTCAGCAGGGGCACATGGCCCAGCGACACGGGGCTGACCTGGTCATGGGTGTCGGTGATTTGCAGCTCACCGGCCTGATCCAGCACCAGCCAGGCCCAGCCGGAGCCAAAGTGGCCAGCGGCTTTGGCGCTGAAGGCTTCTTTAAAGGCGTCAAAAGAGCCAAAGCGCTGGTCCAGAGCGGCTGCCAGATCACCCTTGGGCTGACCGCCGCCATTGGGGCCCATGCACTCCCAAAAGAAGGCGTGGTTATAATAACCGCCACCGTGGTTGATCACCGGGGTGCGCTTATCAGCGGGAATGCTGTCGAGGCTGGTCAGAATTTCGATGACCGATTTACCTTCAATACCAGCGGCTTGCAGCGCTTCATTGAATTTGGTGGTGTAGGTCTGGTGGTGTTTGCTGTGGTGAATTTCGAGGGTTTCGCGATCGTAGTAGGGCTCCAGCGCGTCGTAGGCGTAGCTCAGAGCGGGAAGTTCAAATGCCATTATTAAATACCTCTATGCTGATTGATGCGGGCTGCCTGTTTGAGGCAGCCCGGAGTAAACATGCGGCGGGTGCCGCAAAAAAAACTAGCCGCCGAAGTAGGACTTCAGACCGTTCTGGTCAGCAGTCATGCTCTTTTCGCCACTGTGCCAGTTGGCGGGGCAGACTTCGCCGTGTTTTTCATGATGCTGCAGGGCGTCCACCATGCGCAGGGCTTCGTCGACGCTGCGGCCCAGGGGCAGGTTGTTCAGCACCGCATGGTGCACCACGCCTTCTTTGTCCATCAGAAACAGGCCGCGCAGGGCCACGCCGTCTTCTTCGAGCAGTACGTCAAAGTCGCGGGAGATGGTTTTGTTGAAGTCGGACACGATGGGGTAGCTGACGCCTTCAATACCGCCCTGATTTTTGGGGGTGTTCAGCCAGGCGGCATGAGAGAAATGAGAGTCGGTTGAGACCGCAATCACCTGGGTGTTGCGCTGCTCAAACTCGCCCAGTTTTTCCTGAAATGCGTGCAGTTCAGTGGGGCAGACAAAGGTGAAGTCCAGCGGGTAGAAGAACAGAACCACATATTTGCCCTGGTGATCAGAGAGCTTGAAATTGTCGATGATTTCGCCTTTGATCACGGCTTTGGCGTTGAAGTCCGGGGCTTTTTTACCAATTAAAGACATACTAAATAACCTCCAGCTTAATTAACAATAAGTGTTCGGAAATAATTCCGACAGATTCTTCCGAATTATAGCATAGGTATAATTTCAGGCGAAGAATTTGAATAGATCAAATACATTCTAAATCATTAATATACTTTTGCGGAAGGTCAAGTTGCACATTTGACCTAGGTCAAAGCTTAACAAAGCTTCAGCTTGACAGCTGAAGAATGCGTGTAGAGCCATTTTCAGTATTGGATAAGCCTGAAAGGGTTGTCCGCTCTTGTTTTAGGCGCTGAATCCACTTCCGTTTGCATGCCCCCAAAGTTCCCCCGTGCTGCTC
>JACYMC010000036.1 GCA_015272195.1 Candidatus Sericytochromatia bacterium | reverse complement strand
TTTAACTTGGTGAGGTTTATTTTATGCCCTTTCACGACTTTTGGAGAGCCCTGACCCTGAAGCGAGGCATCACGTTTCAGGGTCTGCCTTCTGCTACAATGGGAACAAAAACAGCAGGTGCCGAAGGCATGACCGCAGAAGTGGGCCAGATCCTGGCCGGACGCTATCACATTGAGCAGGCCCTGGCCCGTGGTATGGCGCAGACCTATGCCGCCACGCGCCTCTCAGACCAGCGTGCCGTGATTGTCAAAGGCCTCGATTTTGGCCAGATCAACCAATGGAAGAGCTATGAGCTGTTTGAGCGTGAGGTTCGCACCCTGCAAAACCTCTCACACCGGGGGATTCCCCGCTTTCTCGACAGCTTTCAGGATCCGGCCCAGCCCGGCTGGCACTATCTGGTCATTGAGCGCGTACCGGGTAAAAGCCTGCAGGAATGGCTCGAAAGCGGCTGGCGGCCGTCTGAAGAAGAGCTGAAAAACCTGAGCCTGCAGGTGCTGGACATCCTGGATTACATGCATCGTCTGGCCCCGCCAGTCATTCACCGCGATCTCAAGCCCTCCAACCTGATTCTGGACCGTGACAACCAGCAGCTCTACCTGATCGATTTTGGGGCCGTGCAGGACGCCCTGCGCCAGCAAAGCCACTCCACGGTGGTGGGCACCTTTGGCTATATGGCCCCCGAACAGTTTTCGGGACGCTCTGCCCCGGCCACCGACCTCTATGGCTGGGGGGCCACCCTGCTGCACCTGCTCAGCGGCCGCTCGCCGGCAGAACTGCCGCAACAGGAGCTGCGCATCGACTTTCGCAGCAGCGTGCACTGCTCACGGGAGCTGGCCGACTGGCTCGACAATATGCTGGCCCCGGCCCCGGAGCATCGCTTTGGCTCGGCCCGTGAAGCCCGTGAGGCCTTGCTGACCCCGACGATGCTCACACCCCTGCGTGGGCACAATAGCGTGTTGGCAGAAGCACCCCAGGTCGCCAGACCCAGCGGCAGCAGTATTCAGTTGAGCCGATCAGATCGTGAGCTGCAAATTCACATCCCGCCAGGACAGGCACGCCCGGCAACCACGTCCATGGCTTTTTTTGCCGTTTTCTGGAACTGCTTTGTGGCCTTCTGGACCGTGCTCGCTTTTCAGGGTGGCCTGCTCTTCGCGGCCTTTTCAATTCCCTTCTGGGGTGTGGGCCTGTTTCTGGCGCGCCAGGCAGCGCGGGGCTTGTTTCTGCGCACCGAACTCAGCTTCAGCAGCACGCACTACAGCCTGACAGAACAGCTGGGCGGCGCCAGAAAAGTGCACAGCGGGCGCACGGCCGAAATTCAGGCCGTGCACTTTGTGCTGCACCATAAAATGAATCGCCGGCCCGTCTTTGTGCTCGAAATTGAAGGTGGCACCCAAAACATGCGCTTTGGCCTGAACCTCTCGCGTGCTGAGCAGCACTGGCTGCGCAGTGAGATTCTGAGCTGGCTGCTGGGCCAGCGCAGCAGCGCCGAAGGCCAGCGCCTGCTGGCGCTTTCACAGGAGGACAGCCCCCATGCTTTCTGAACAGCTGCACAGCGCCCCGACGGACTGGAAAGCCCGCATTCGTCCTTTTGCAAAACCCGACGCTTTTAAAGCCTGGCGACAGGTGGGTGTTTCACTGGGCGTTTATGTGCTGGGCTGGCTGCTGGCCTGGTGGGGGCTCTCGATGCATTACGGCCTGACCTTAACAGGCTGCGCCATCGGCGCCATAGGCATTGCCCGGCTCTTCAGCATTCAACACGACTGCGGGCACGGCTCCTTTCTGGCCAGCCGCTGGCAGCGGGATCTGCTGGGCTTTTTCTGCGGCATTCTCTCGCAGACGCCCTACCACTGCTGGCGCAAAATTCACGCCATTCATCACCGCGAGGCCGGCAGCCTGGGCATTGGCCGCAGCATTGGCGACTTTCCGCTGCTGACCGTGCCCGAATACCTGGCCCTGGCACCGCTGCAGCGCCTCAACTACCGCATCATGCGGCACCCGGCCTTTGTGCTGGGGGTGGTGCCTTTTCTGCTGTTTTTTGTGATCCAGCGCCTGCCCCTGCTGCCCATGTTTCCGATGGTCAAAATTGTGCCCTTTTCACGGGCCGAGCGCTACAGTATTCACGCCACCAATCTGGGCCTGATCCTGTACGCCTGGGCCCTGGCCAGCCTGATCGGCTGGCAGGCCTGGTTTGTGATTTACATGCCGATGCTCCTGATGGTGAGTACTTTGGGGGTTTTTCTGTTTTTTGTGCAGCACCAGTTTGAGCAGACCTACTGGACCGAAGGCCCGCCCGATCCCTGGCGCGTGGCCATGCAGGGCAGCTCCTATTTTTGCCTGCCAAAGGCCCTGCAGTGGTGCATTGGTCATACGGGCTACCACCACCTGCACCATTTGTCGGTGCGTATTCCCAACTATGCCCTGCCGGCCTGCCACATCGCCGATACCCTCTGGCAGCAGGCCCCGCAGCTGAATCTGAAGCAGGCCTGGCAAACTTTTAACTACACCCTCTGGGATCCTGAGCAGCAAAAACTGGTGCCTTTCAGCGCTGTGCAGTGCCGGGCAGTGATTCAGAATGAACCGTTCTTCGCACTCCCTGAGTAGACTTGAGGGGATCGGCTGAAGTTTTTTTACACATGAAAGGGTCTCCTTGAGGCGATGGATTCAATAACCACAAAGAAATCATCTACAAAAGGACTATACCAATGGATACAAAAAAAAAGACTTTACGCAAGCTCTCATCGGCCACGAAACGAAAAGTCCGTTTT
>JACYMC010000235.1 GCA_015272195.1 Candidatus Sericytochromatia bacterium | reverse complement strand
ATGGATGGCAAAGGACGCTGCCTTGATAATGTCTTTATTGAACGATGGTTCAGAAGCCTCAAATACGAGGATATTTACTTGAAGCAATACGAGCATGTATTAGCTTTAAAAGCAGGTGTGAAGCGTTATGTGGCGTTTTACAATCAGAGGAGGTACCACCAGGCATTAAACAATTTGACCCCAGATCAAGTGTACTTTGCAGAGCCTTCAGACCAGGGAGTTAAAGTTGCATGATTTGCTGTCTTGACACTGGGGAGCACTATATTTCATCCTGCTATTTGAAGTATAGTCTATTGACTTTTGCTCCTTAGCAGGTGGTCCAGTTTCCTGGGTCCACTATAGTCTTAAGCTGCGTGCTATAATCGGAACTACCTGTTTGAATGAAAGAGGAGTCTTCAGATGCACATCAAACGCGTCTTTGCTGGTATCTCTCTTGCCGCCGCTTTGACGGCCTGCGGCTTATATACCAATATTCCGGCACAAATCAGGCTGGATGCCCCTTCTCAAGGGGTTACGGCAACGGTGACCTATACGGTCTCTCAGGAGCAGATCCAAGCCGAGGTTCAGAATCCGACGATTGCGCTGGTCGGTGAGCCGGGCAGCATTGGCGTGACCTATGATGAGATTGCCATTGAGTATCTGCCGGAAAGCCTGGGCTTAAACCCACGCACGATGCGTATTGCAGGCACCATTCGTGTGCCTTCTTCCCACCAGTTTGATGCCGATCAGAATGTGCTGGTTGGGCGCGCAGAAACTGAAATTCCAGTGGTCAGTTCACATGTTGTGCAGCTGGGCAATCCCCTGAATCAGGGCCGCGTGAACAGCCAGATCTCTGCCCGTGTGACATTAAGCGGAACAGATGACGCTGGCTTCAGATCTTCCTATGAGTTTTATGTGCCTATCAACTTCCTCTCCAGTGCTTTACCGACCAGTTAAAGCTTCTCCATACGCCAGACAGCGTGGCCAGGCCATGGTCGAGTACGCTGCGATAGCTGCTGCCGTTATTCTGGCTTTTGCGGCAGCAGTCACCTTGACGCAGCAGTTGCTGGTATTAAATGTCAGCTCGACCATGACCGGTTTTAGTAGCCCTTCTTTGATGCCTTAAATTCCGAAGAACTTCCTCAGGAATAACCTTGACGATAGAAGGTCAACTGCCTTAATATATAGAGTGTTCAATCCGGCATAGCTCAGTTGGTAGAGCAGGTGACTGTTAATCACCCTGTCCCTGGTTCGAGTCCAGGTGCCGGAGCTTTTTTATGTCCATTTCCACTGCTGTTTTTCGATAAGAAAAGCATCAGATTTTATCATCCACACTCAGGCTATTTTCAGGTTCACGTGCCTTATAAGGCATGTTAATTTCGTCTACCTGACATGTCTTCTGTCCATGGTGCCGATTTTCAAATCGTCTACTAGACAGTTTTTCTTGCCTGCGTTAATATTGACTAACGCAAGGAACGCTTATTTTAATTTATGGCAGATGCACAATACTCTTTAGCAGAAGTTGCTAAAATTACCGGGAAAAGTGAAAAGACGATCTCCCGGTGGATCAAATCGGGAAAATTACCTGCTATTCGTCATGGAACGGGTTATTTGATCGATGAAGCCGATATTCCGTTGCGCTTGGATCCCAGTCTGGACCGTCATGCCTTTATCCAGCAAAAGTTGCTGGAGCCGGATCACGTGGCTGACATGCCTGTAAGTACTCACAGTGGACGAGTCGACATTCACAACCTTCTGGATGTAGCCTCCTTGTTCAGCAACGGGCAGGTTGAGCGTAAAAGTTCAATAGATAACATCAGCCAGATGCTGCAAAAGCACCACTCTGATGTTGAAAAAATTATTCGCGAACAAAATGAGCTGGCTGAAAAATATGCCCGAGCCACCTATAAAATTGGCCAGCTTGAAGAGCGCAACCGCTTGCTGGAAGAAAACAATCTGAAGCTGGAGCAAAAAATGAGCCTTCTGCCGCCCCCTGAACAATGGCAGGATACCCGCCAGGAGCTTTTGCAGCTGAAAGACCATTTAAAGCAAACCGAAGCAGAGCACCAGCAAAAACAGATGCAGACGCAACAAACACATCAGGAGCAGCTCAGGGTATTGCAGGAGCAGCTCGCGCAGATGACTCAGGCTAAACAGACGCTGGAGCAGGAAACAGAACGTTTACAGAAAGAACAGCAGGATCTGAGTCAGGCTCTGGAAACTGAAAAGAAAAAAGGTTTCTGGCAGCGCATGTTCGGTGGTTAAGGGCTAAAAACTGTAGCCCAGCTGCAGACCATAAAAAGTACTGCTGCTTTCGTTGTCTTCTGCCAGCAGGCGCAAAAAGCTGTCTGCATAGACGATGGCGCCCAACCTCAAATGATCCCAGCCCGTATAGCCAAAGTTCAGGTTAAAACCATGGGTTTGCAGTCCCAGATGAAGCGCAAAGTCACCAAAGTTACGCGAAAGACTCAGATAGCCTACCCAGGCATTGTGTTCAGGATCCAGGCTCAGATACGTTCCAATAGCTGCTGAAATAGGAATACTGTCGCTTTCACGTAAAAACTGCAGCTTGGTTCCCAGGCCCTGAAAACGTCGCCAGATATTCTGACTGTGGAGTGAAAAAGCAAAGCCACTGATACCCAGACCAATGTCAAATGTATCGGCGAATTGGTAGAGACTGGGCCAGCCATAATCCACTTCAAGCCCATAAAGATGGGCCAGGCTGTCGGGTTCCAAATTGCCAAAGCCCAGATATTTGATGCCCAGATTAAACTGGCCGCTCAGCTCGCCGGTTGGCGTTAGAAAGATGGATGTATCTGTGCTGCGGGGTGTGAGGGTATAAAACAGGTCGTGAGATTCTCCAGGCTGCAGTTCAATCAGGCGCTCCTGGGTACGATAACGGGTCTTGCTGATTTTAAGACTGTATTGACCCTGTGCCAGATGGCTGGTGTAAGGGGTATCTCCTGCCAGTTCACCGTCCAGGTAAAGCTGGGCCCCACTGATGGCGGTTTCAATATTCAGACGGGCTGACTTATAGGCGTTAATTTCAAGCGTTTGTGCTTCCTGTGGAGCAATGCTGAACGGTTTGCGCACTTTAACTGCAGAATAAGGCAGCAGTGTTAGGGTGTGTTCAGTTTGTGTCAGTTCCTGAAAGCTGACAGGACTGCGCTGTACAGGTAAATTATTCAGTTGTACAGGGACCTGCTCGGGCTGGGTCTGGACCCGTATTTCGGCCTTGAATGTATCAGCGCTTTTGAACCGAAGCTGATAGGTCCCCGATCCCAATAATTCAGCCGGAAAATCCAGCGGTGTAAGCCCACGGTTTTTGCCGTTGATTTCTACCTGTACACCCGGAGGTGACGAGATGACCTGAATGCGTTTGACCTGATAGGCAATGTTTTCCTGGACCTGGACCAGGTGCTCGCCCTGTTCAAGCCCCCGGATAAATAAAGGTGTTAAGCCCACTGCGCGTTGATTCAGATGGACCTGCATGCCTTCTGGGCGGGTGCGCAGGTGAAGCTCTCCCAACTGCACATCAGGTTGTTGCCAATCATGAATCGGAACGCTGGGTGCTAAATCTTTCAGCGTAGACTGAATCACGTCTGTAATGGTCTGTGGATCGGCTTGCGCCAGGGTGTGGCTGGTGTTTTGAACAACCTCTCCAGCGGGACCACTATAAACACTCAGCATGAGCCAGTGACGGTCTTCCAGGGCTATGAGCTTGGGCTGGATAACAAGATCAAGTCGTACCTCATCAGCCAGGGCTAACAGACGCTGATTGGAGAGGATGCGCGGCTGACTTTGGATGTGCTGCAGCTCAGGCAGCGCTGTTTGCAGATAGGCATCCAGGTCGGCCTGAAGATTTGCTTCTGTAGGTTTTGTGTTCAGATGGATAACAGGCAGGATACCGATCCGCAGAGGATAACGGGATTGTTGCAACAGAGACCAGATATTGCCGTCATCGCCCAGGATTTTACCGCTGGAAGCACCCAAACGTCCTTCCTGACTCTGAGCGTGTACAGGCAAGCTTAAGTTCAGTGCCAGCCAGCACAACAGAATACCGCGTCGATAGGGTGTGTGCACTATTTTTTTGCCTGCGTCAGAATCTGGCGCAGCGTTTCAACGACCCTGAGCTGATCGTCTGATTCCAGGGTAGGGTAAAGTGGCAAAGACAGAAGATCCTGGCCTGCAGCTGTGGCCTGGGGCAGCGCGGTCTGTAAATTGCCAAAGTAACGCTGATAATAAGGATGTTCATGAACGGGTATAAAATGAACGGCGCAACCAATGCCGGCCTGATGAAGTTTTTCAAGTACCTGATCCCGGCTGCAACGCAGTGCGTTCAGATCAAGACGTACGGGAAACAGGTGGTGGGCGTGTTCAATATCACGAATGGGCTGCTGAAAAGACAGGGGTAAATCTGCAAGTGCCTGCTGATAAAAAAGCACTTTTTCACGGCGTTTTTGGGTCAGTACATCGCATTTTTTGAGCTGCTCCAGTCCCATGGCAGCCTGGATATCGTTCATATTGTATTTATAGCCTGGTGCATCGACCAGATAATGTTGAAATCCGGCATTGGAGTAACGCTTCCAGGCGTCTTTGCTTAAGCCGTGAAGTGAAATCGGGCGGGCGGCCTCTACTAAAGCAGGATCCTGGCTGAGCAGCATGCCGCCTTCGCCGGTGGTGATGTTTTTGGTGGCATAAAAGCTGAAGACGGTGGCGTCACACCAGGCGCCGATTTTTTTGCCGTGGTAGCTTGCACCAATGGCATGCGCGGCGTCATCAATGACTTTGATTTGATGGGCATCGGCCAGTTGAAGCAGCGGTCTCAGATCACAGGGCTGACCGGCAACATGTACAGGGATCATAGCGCGTGTTCGGGAGCTGATCTTTTCGGCAACGCTTTGGGTGTCGATATTCAGGGTTGATGGATCAATATCTGCCAGGACGGGCGTGGCACCCACAGCCAGGATCATATTGACGGTCGCAACAAAGGTGAGGGGCGTGGTGATCACCTCGTCGCCCGGTCCAATACCCAGGGCCATCAGGGCCAGATGCAGTCCGGCTGTACAGGAGTTCAGCGCCAGTGCAGCAGCAGCGCCTGTATATTCACAGACAGCGGTTTCAAAAGCCGCCACGCGTGGACCTTTGGTAATCCAGCCGGAGTCCAGTGCGGCCAGAACCGCATCTTTTTCCTCCTGGCCAATGCTGTAGCGGTGAAAGTGAATATAATTTGAATGCATTTTTTCCTCATTCGAACTGCAAGAAGCTGATGCCGATCTTCTATAATAATACATACAGCCCCAGGTCAATGCGCAGGAGTTAGCGATGCAAACCCAACCTAGCCGTCCGCTGGTACAGCAAGCCCTTCAAAATGATCAGCAGATTGATAAAACCGAATTAAAAATGATTCAGGAAGCCATTCTGGCTGATCAAAAGGCGACTCCGGAAGAGTTGGCGCCCGTTGTGGATGCTCTGACTCAGAATCAGATTGCAAAAGGTGCTGTGGTCGAAGCCATTCAGTTTCTGGCACAACATACTGCTGAGACCCAGTCTGATGAAAAGCCTGCAGCCGCCGCGCCTGAAACGGCTGATAAACAACCCGCCGTAACTGAATCTGCTGCTGCATCCAAACCAGAACCTGCAAAAAACTGGAAGCTGGATCATGCGATTCAGGGCAGTTTTAACCACACTTCGGTCAGCGCAGGCTGGGAAGGACAATATGGCTCTGAGAAGACGGCCACCCGTGTGGAAGGTTCCTACCAGCTGGGTGCACGATACGAAAAAGGCAATACATCCTGGAATAACCGGGTGCTTGTAGAGTATGGCAATACCTTTGTTAAAGGCGATGCCCAGGGCCGTGCTGTGTCACGCAACAATTTTGAACTGAGCTCTGAGGCTGCCCATAAACTGGATGAGCGGGGCGCTTTTAAAATCGAAATTCCTTACGCTTCACTCTATACCAAAGGCCCTTTGACAGAACTGGATGGTCGCAAGTTTCGTGAAACAACCGGGGCCAAAGTGACCTATGAACCCAATGCAGATACAAAGTATTCGGTTAAAGTGGGGGCGGGCCTGCAGCAAACCCATGACGCCAGCACCCGGCGCTGGAACAATGAAGTAGGCGTGGAAATGGTGCTGGAGGGCAAGCAAACCCTGGGCTTTATGAAAGCACCCATTATCAGCGCCACGGGCGCTCAGGAAGGCAATGTCGCCTTTCTGGATCGTCTGGAAGCCCATGTTCAGGTGAATGCCTTCAACCCCTTGCAAAATGGCGTGGCGCTTTCAAACACAGATATAGGCATTCGTGTGGGGGCACGCTATTATCTGACCGAGCAAAAAAACATCTGGATGGGCTTCAGTCAGCAGTGGGAGTATGGAGGCAAGGCAGACAGCACCTGGGAAAATAAATTCACTGCTGATGCCGGTCTCAAGTTTTAATGCCTGAGACAGCGGTGTTTATGATACATCCCCTGTCTTCTCAAAAATACTTTTGGGCTGTGTGGTCTTCGGTAACCCTGTTTGCATCAGGCGCTGCACCCGCACATTATGGTGTTGAGCAGACCCTGCATCGTGCTTCCACCAGGGTAAACACCTGTTTTTCTTTCTGCCATGAACTGCGTTTGGATATTCAGCAAAAAACGCTGATTTATCGCCAGATAAAAAGATCGGAGCTTCCTGAAAAGGTGCAAACTCAGATTCGACAAAAAATGGGGGAACACAGACAACAGACAAAAATGGCTTTACTGCGCCTGGGCTTTTGTGAAAGTGATCTTAAGAACTTGACTGACTTAAAGAGACGCTACCGACAGTTGCTGCGATCGCTTCACCCAGACCATGGCGGCAGCGCTGATGCTTTTAAAGCATTTTACGCTGCCTGCCAGTGGCATATCAGGCGTTATCAGGCCGCAGAAATGCGCTCGTCCAATTGATCCAGAGCGGCTTCAAGGCTCAGGTTGTCTGAGGCAAAAGCTTCAAAAATAGCGTTCATCGGTGCAATAAAGAAGCGCATCAGATCCAGGGCGGCCAGAATAACTGTGCTGTTGATGCGCTGGTTTTCTGCCAGTAAAGAGTAGGTGTAAATCAAAGCACCTTCTTCCAGGGTGAAGTGACCTACCGGCATGCGCTGGCTGAAGGCGTTCAGAAGCAACAAGCCTTCTTCGAGACGCTCATCGGCCAGCTCGTCCCAGTCTGTGGGCAGCTCCAGAATAAACTGCAAGGTTGAAAAATCCGGCGTCTCGTCTGCCGGCAGATCTGGTTCGTGTGCTTTCATCATGTCTTCGACAAAGAAAATCTGCAATAGCAGTTCCGGCTCCAGGACATTTGCACTGTCTTCCGGCTGCTCATCCAGCTCGTCCAGAATCACGACGAGGTTATCAAAAGGCACTTCATCATCTTCGCCCTGTGGAATAAAACTGGCTTCGTAATTTTGGGCTTCCAGCTTCTGGGCCAAAATCTGAAGGGGGGGATGTTTGGCTGCTGGGGCACTGGATTTGGCTTTGGGTGCTGGTTTTTTGTGTTTCTTTTTGCTCATGGAATGATCTCTTTCTGGGGGTTATTTTTAAACGTTAAACAAGATATTCAGAATGTCGCCATCCTGCACAATATATTCTTTGCCTTCTGTGCGAATCCAGCCTTTGGTACGGGCTTCGGCATAGGAGCCTGCACTGAGTAACTGCTCGGTTGACACCACCTCAGCACGAATAAACCCCTGCTCGAAGTCGGTGTGGATTTTGCCTGCAGCCTGAGGTGCTTTGCTACCTGCTGAGGCGGTCCAGGCGTGGATTTCTTTTTCTCCGGCAGTAATAAAAGTGATCAGGCCCAGGGTTTTATAGCCGGACTGAATCAGGCGGTGCAGTCCAGGCTCTGAAACGCCCAGCTCCTGTAAAAAATCCTGTACTTCGCCTTCAGACAGCGCGGCCAGCTCACACTCGATCTGCGCTGAGATCTGGATCGTTTCGCTGCCTTCAGCAGCGGCATAAGCCTTGACCTTTTCGACCAGCTCGTTGCCGCTGGCGAGGTCATCTTCAGAAACGTTGGCGACATAGATTACAGGTTTATGGGTTAAAAGCCCAAAGTCTTTGGGGATCGGCATATCATATTCCCGCGTTCTGGCCGGCTTGCCTTCAGAAAGAACGCTTAAAATCTCTTCGGCCAGGGCCAGTTGTGCCAGAACGTCTTTGTCTTTGCTGCCTTTGGCGTTCTTTTTCAGGCGCTCAATGCGCCGCTCCAGGGTATGCATATCCGCCAGGATCAGCTCCAGATTAATGGTCTCAATATCACTGATGGGGTCAACACGCCCGTCCACATGAATAATCTGGTCGTCTTCAAAACAGCGCACCACATGCGCAATGGCGTCCACTTCGCGGATATGGGCCAGAAACTGGTTGCCCAATCCCTCACCTTTATGGGCGCCTTTGACCAGACCCGCAATATCGACGAACTCGACGGTGGTTGGAATAATAACGGGTTGACGCTCACCCTTGCTAAAGATGGCCTGCAGTGCGGGCAGGCGGTCATCGGGAACGGCAACCATGCCGACGTTTTTATCGATGGTGGCAAAGGGGAAGTTGGCGGCCACGGCACCTGCTTTGGTGATCGCATTAAAGAGTGTGGATTTGCCGACGTTGGGAAGGCCGACGATTCCGATACCTAAACTCATGAAATATCCTCATTTTACTTCAGTCAGACAGTCATTATATAGGCAAAGCAGAAATGGCGACGAGCCTTTTGCACAGGGGATTCATCCGGGCTTTTATTTGCTTTATGTTAAAAAATGTTTGAGATCCTGTTTTGTTATGCAAGTCAGAGTCAGAAATGACGAAAGGTAAAAATAACCAGGATAGTCTATTAATGCAGGTGAACGATGAGTATTGTCCCTACAAATAATCTGAACAAACTCGGGATCGCGGCCGCGCACAGCATGCGTCTTGAGCTGGCCGATCAACTCTATTATCCGATTGGCGTAGATGTGCGCAACCCCGCCCAGCCGATGTCAGGTGGCACCGTGGGCAATCGATCGGGTCAGCCTCAGCGACTGACATCAGGCTTTATTGACGGTAACACAGGCGGCTATGGTGCCGACTTCAGTGCTCTGGAAGGGGATCCTGTGGCGGTGGTTAAAACCATGACCTCAGATGGCCCCATTTTTACCATTCAGCAATACAATGGTCAGGGCATCATTACGGCCGAAAGCCCCTTGGCTCCAGCGGTTGCGCCGGGTCAGGACTATTCCATAGTGGCCCGCTATATTGTAAAGGCTGATGGCTATATTTATGACCTGCTGGCCCTATCTATTCAGGAAGACAATATTGCATCTGCTGATGGTCCTTACTCTCATTGGCGTCTGGCGGCTGATATTGGCAACGCAGCGACTTACAATGCGGCAAACAATACATATACCCCATCCATTGCGCCGACCGCTATCAATGAATCCCACTACACCCGCCGGGTAGGGCAGATTTCTTTCCGCCCCAAAGATGGCGCTTCTTCAGGCGCGATTCAGGAGCAGCTTAGCCGTGCACAGAGCACCCTCGATACGATGAGCCGCCTGTTGCGCTCCCTGCACGATGAAGCAAAAGGTCCTTTTGCCAACTTTGTGATTCGCTGATATTTTATTTGTTTTGTGCAAAAGCCAGCCTGCGGTCATCCGCAGGCTTTTTAAATGCGACAGACAATCTCCAGCTGAAACTGGGCAAGACCATCGCTTAAGTTTTTTTCTATGCTGAGGCAGAGGGCCTCGGGATGTTGCTGCTCAAGCAACCAGGGCTCCAGGATGCTGCGGATCTCATCGTTTGAAAGCGTGGTGTCGGTTGGTAATTTGAATGTCAGGCGCAGCGGTTGGTTTTGATAGCGTGCCGGCGCATCTGCCGGCCAGTATTCGATAGTCAGCGCTGATAGCGCTGGCCAGTGCTGTCGCAATAACTGCGGCAAGGTCAGGATGTCTTCAGAGGGGCTCTGCCAGACGCTACAGCCAGTCAAAAGAAGCAGGCTGAGGCAGGCAGATCGCCAAGGGTGAATATTAGGCATGGTTTTTATTGTCGCACTGGATAGACCTGTTTAAAAGGCTTTTCAGCCCTGCTTCTGATCCGTTATGATGAAATACCGAATCTTTTGTCCGATTTGTATGCCGAGGTAAAACCTGCGCCATGATAGATATGTCTGCTGAAAATGAATACGATGTGATTGTTGTTGGCGCTGGCCATGCAGGTTGTGAGGCTGCTCTGGCCGCAGCCCGTATGGGTTGCCATACTTTATTGCTGACAATCAACCTGGACACTGTGGCCTGGATGCCCTGCAACCCGGCGATTGGCGGTCTTGCCAAGGGCACGCTGGTGCGTGAAATTGACGCCCTCGGTGGTGAAATGGCCAAAGTAACGGACCGTTCTTACCTTCAGATTCGCACCCTGAACCGCTCCAAAGGGCCTGCAGTACAGGCGTTGCGTGCTCAGAGTGATAAAAAGCGCTACAGCCAACTGATGCGTGAAGTGCTGGAGAACCAACCGGGTCTCAAGCTGAAGCAGGCCATGGTGGAGCAGATTATTTTAGAAGGCCAGCGGGTGGTCGGTCTGGTGACCAACTTTGGGATGACGTATCGTGCCAAAGCGCTTGTGCTGACCACGGGCACCTTTTTGCAGGGCAAGATTTTTGTTGGGCAAACCGCTTTTTCAGCGGGCCGTTCGGGTGAATTTTCGGCCGAAAGCCTCTCAATGAACCTGCGTGAGCTGGGCGTCAAAACCCATCGCTTAAAAACAGGCACCTCTCCGCGTATTGACCGCCGTTCGATTGACTTTTCGGTGCTGGAGCCCCAGCCAGGAGAAACGCCCGTCCGCTTTTTTTCGTTTGAGCCGCCTGAAAGCGTTTTGCCTCAGTATGACTGCTGGATTACCCAGACCAATCCCGAAACCCATCGGGTGATCACTGACAATATTCGTCTCTCGCCCATGTACAGTGGCCTGATTGACGGTGTGGGGCCGCGTTATTGCCCTTCTATTGAAGACAAAGTGGTGCGTTTTGCTGATCGTGACCAGCACCCGGTTTTTTTGGAGCCTGAGGGTCTCAACAGTAACGAAATCTATGTTCAGGGCATGTCTACCTGTCTGCCCGAGCCTGTTCAACTGGCCATGCTGCGCACCATGAAAGGTCTGGAGCGGGTAGAAATTATCCGGCCAGCCTATGCCGTTGAATATGATGCCATTCCGGCCACTCAGTTACACCCCTGGCTGGAGCTGAAGTCACTGCCCGGTCTGTTTACAGCAGGTCAGATCAATGGCACCAGTGGTTATGAAGAGGCGGCGGCCCAGGGACTGGTGGCCGGTATCAATGCCGCCCGTCAGGCCATGGGTAAGGACCCCTATGTTTTTCCGCGTTCGGAGTCTTATATTGGTACCCTGATTGATGACCTGGTCACCAAGGATATTTCAGACCCTTACCGTATGCTGACGTCACGCTCAGAATACCGACTGGTGCTGCGGCATGATAATGCCGATTTGCGTCTCACGGCGCTGGGGTATGAACTGGGCCTGGTCACCGAAAGCCGTTACCAGGCCTTTCAGAACAAACGCGCTCTGATCGCAGCTGAACTGGCGCGCTTACAGGACACACGCGTGAATGCCAGGGTTCTGAACGATACCCTGGGATCTGTGACCGGTCAGACGGTTCAGGTGGGGAGCCTGACCCTGATGGAGACCCTGCGCCGACCGGAAGTGAATTATGGGCTCTTGCAGCGCTTTTTTCCCCCGGCCGAAACACTTTCAGAAGAGATTGCGGAACAGGTGGAAATTCAGGTTAAGTATGAGGGCTATATTAAGCGGCAACAGGTGCAGCTCGAGCGTACCCGCCGCATGGAGCAGATGCCCATTCCTGCTGACCTGGATTTTTATGCTATTCAGGCTTTGTCACGCGAGTCACAGGATAAATGGTCACAGGTGCGTCCCACTTCTCTGGGGCAGGCGGCACGTGTTGGCGGGGTCACGCCGGCAGATGTTTCGGTGCTGATGGTGCATCTTGAAGCCCGCCGGCGTCAGAAAAATTCAGTTCTTGTCTGAGACCAGGCCAAAGGTACAGCGGTAGAGCTCACTTTCAATCATCAGACCATTGGCCGGGCAGCCTTCCCAGCTGTCGGGCTCAATGTCGCTGAGCAATAACGCGACATTGGCACCATATTTGCGTGCCTGTAAACGCAGGTTATGCATCAGAATATCCGGTGATCCGGGCTGTGTTCGGCCCATATAAGCGCAACCCTGGCCGTCGCGCAGGGTCACCGTGGCCAGGGGTTCGCAGTGAATGCCCTGTGGCAGGCGTCTGACAATGCGTACTTTATCGGGTAAAGACTCAGGTTGACTCTGGCGTTGCAGGCAGCCGCTGTTGAGCGCCATCAAGAGGATGAAACAGACAGATTTACCTGTTTTGGTGTTCAACTTGAGAACCCGTTGCCTGAGGGCTTTCTTCGTGTGACCACATGGCTTTGACATGTTCCACGGCTTCGCGCATGTCCTGAGAGGCGGCAATGTCGCGCTCAATAAATTTCAGGCCATCAATCAGCCAGCCGGCGAGTTCGGGCTGTGACAGGCGATAAAAAACCCGGCGGCCTTGCCGGCGTTCAGTCACCAGACGGTGCGAGCGCATCAGAGCCAGGTGCTGCGAGACACGGGCATGGCTGATGCCCAGAACGCTTTCCAGAAAGTTAACGTCGTGTTCTTCGTGGCGCAATTCTTCGACAATGCGAATGCGGTGCGGGTGGGATAAAACCCCCAGGAGCTTTGACAGCTCCTTGGTGACCAGGAGACGTGCGGGCATAACAATCTTCTCGCTTCCAGTTTCATAACGGATGAATATATAAAGATGTGTTAATTATATAAAAAAAAGACGTTTTTATCCAGCCGATTGAGGTCTGTTTTGTTCCTCCAGCGGCCACTCTGCTGTTCAGGTGTAGAAAAACCCGCTAGCATCATTTAAAATAAAGAACATGACCGCTTTAACAGGTATTCAAAATATTCAGGTGCTGCAGCAAAATGCCCAGGCTCTGGCGGGCAGTGCCCAGCGTCTGTCCCGGCCGGATCCCATGCGTGATCTGATTGCCGAGCGGGTGTTGCAGCTGAATGTGCAGCGTTCGACAGCGGCTCAGGTTAAGGTGCTGCAAACAGCTGATGAAATGCTGGGGACGCTGATTGACTTGCGGGCCTGAGGCCATATCAGCGCCTGGTTAGTCTGACTCCCATTCGAGTTTCAGGCCTGCGGGAGCAGTCTGCTGCTGCAGCGTGCTTTTAAAAGCCTGATAGCGCTCACTCTCGCTGGTTTTATCGCAGTATGGTGCGAGATCATTTTGGGCATAACAGGCTGGCGTGCTGGCCTGTGGGCCGAGGGTCTGTACCAGGGGGTGGCTGTCGGGCAGGAGCAGGTGGGAAAGCTTGTCCTGTTGCCAGCTGAGCCAGGCTGTATTGGCAAAGTCCGCGTTGATGTAAAAGCAGCTGCTGTTGGCAATCACCGCCAGACGATACGGATACAGCGCATACCATTGCCGGGCCAGCCCGATTAAAAAAGCCTGCAGTTCTGTGCTGACGGCCACTTCCACCGGGAATTTGTACAGGCTCAGGCTCAGCAGTACCGTGGCAGGCCAGTTTTGTGGGTATCCCATATTGTCAGACTCAAGTTTGGTATAACATTTGCCCGACAGGTCTGGCAGACTGAGCTGGCCTTCACTGGCCTGAGGCAGCTTACGGAAGGTGCCGATCTGCAGTTGTGGACCACTGACTTCGGTTTTGGCCCAGAACATGTCCAGCAAAGCCTGTAAATCTGCGGTCTGCACCTGGTAACCTAAATCAACGATCAACGCCCAGCTGCTGTTCATGCTAATCCCCGCTGACCTGCAGGGCCTGGTGGAGATGGCCGGCCACGGCATCCAGCTGCTGCCGTGCTGCGGCGTAATCCAGCTGCTGAAAATGCATCAGCAGGGCGGTTTTAACCTCGCCCTGGGCTGCTTGCAGCAAATCGTCAATGGCCCCGGCTGACAGCCCGGTCAGTTCATGGATGATGCGCCGGGCCCGTTGCTGGAGCTTGGCGTTGGTGATTTGCAGATCAATCATGTAATGGTCGTAGACTTTGCCCAGCTGGATCATGCTGATGGTGGAGATCATGTTCAGCACCATTTTGGTGACGGTGCCGGCTTTGAGTCGGGTGGAGCCGCTCAGAATTTCCGGGCCGGTCAATAAAAACAGCCAGTGTTGTATTGCAGGGTCGTCCTGAGGCAGGGGAGTACAGGCAATCAATGCGGTACAAGCGTCCTGTGCGTGGGCAAAACGCAATCCTGCGCGCACATAGGGGGTTTTGCCGCTTGCAGCAATGCCAATCACCATGTCTTGCGGCCCCAGCTGCTGTTTTTCAAGATCTGCGATGGCCAGAGATTCGTTGTCTTCAGCACCTTCTACCGCACGGGATAAAGCCACTTCACCACCGGCAATGAGTCCCTGCACCTGCTGCGGATCGGTGCGAAACGTCGGCGGGCACTCTGCGGCATCCAGTACCCCCAGGCGACCACTGGTGCCTGCTCCGATATAAAAAAGTCGCCCGCCTGCGCGCAGAGCCCTGACCGTGCTTTCTATGGTCGCAATAATGGCAGGTTCAGCTGCGCTGAGCGCGCTCAGGACGTTTTGCTGATCGTTGCGCATGAGTGCCACCAGGTGCTGAATACTTTGTTGCTCAAGCCGCTGGCTGTCCGGGTGGGCCTGTTCCGTCAGGGGAAGTGATTCTGACATCTGTGTTCCTTATCTGCGTCCGCGCAGATCTACTCGATTTGTTTCCTTTTCTCCTGTATCATGAAGAAGAGAGACGCATTTGAAATACCATGATTCCTGCGATCTGTCTGGCGACAGGAGCGGCGGTTCTATGCTCAGCATACATGAATCAGCCATCTGAAGCCCAGTAAATGAAGAGGTAAGACGCTTGAATAAGAACAAAACAGTCGGCATCTATATCCTGGCGATCCTGCTGCTCGTAATTGTGGGCAGTTCTCTGGTCCGTCAGAATCAACAGGATAAAAGCGACAGTTATACTGAGTTTTTACAGCGCGTTGAAGCCGGTCAGATCCAGTCTGTGCAAATGCGTGAAACCCAGCTGGTGGCGCGCACCCGTGATGGGAATGCTGTTCGCGTGAACTTGCCCGGCAATGATCCTGAGCTGATTCCTACCCTTAAACGCCAGGGCGTGGATATTCAGGTGGAGCAGCCCCAGGAGTCCAGCTGGTGGTTCTCCCTCTTTTCGCCTTTTCTGATCCCTCTCTTCATTATTGTGATCCTGTGGATTTTCCTGATCCGTCAGGCGCAGAGTGGCGGCAGCCAGGCCATGGCTTTTGGCAAAAGCAAAGCCAAAATGCTGGTTGAAAACAAACCCAAAGTGACCTTTGACGACGTGGCAGGTGCTGACGAAGCCAAGCAGGAGCTCGAAGAAATCGTTGACTTTCTGAAATCTCCCGATAAATACCAGGCGCTTGGCGCCAAAATCCCTAAAGGGGTTTTGCTGGTTGGCCCGCCCGGTACAGGTAAAACCCTGCTGGCCAAAGCCGTGGCTGGTGAGGCCTCCGTGCCTTTTTTCAGTATTTCGGGTTCAGAGTTTGTCGAAATGTTTGTGGGTGTCGGTGCTTCGCGTGTGCGTGACCTGTTTGAACAGGCCAAAAAGCACTCGCCCTGTCTGATTTTTATTGATGAGATTGATGCTGTGGGGCGCCAGCGTGGGGCCGGTATGGGTGGTGGCCATGATGAGCGTGAGCAGACCCTCAACCAATTGCTGATTGAAATGGACGGTTTTGAAGACAATCACAGCACGATTGTGATTGCCGCGACCAACCGCCCCGATATTCTGGATGCAGCTTTGCTGCGTCCGGGTCGTTTTGACCGCCAGGTGATTGTAGACCGTCCGGATGTGGAAGGACGTGAGCAGATTCTGCGCGTACATAGTAAAAACAAGCCCCTCTCCAAAAGTGTCAAGATTGAAGTGCTTGCCAAGCGCACACCGGGCTTTACCGGCGCTGATCTGGCCAATCTGACCAATGAAGCTGCGCTGCTGGCGGCCCGCGGCAATCAAAAAGAAATTGGCATGCCGCATCTGGAAGAAGCCCTTGACCGTGTGATTGCCGGCCCTGAAAAAAAGAGTAAGCTGATTACCGAAGACGAGAAAAAAATCACGGCCTACCATGAAATGGGCCATGCCCTGGTGGGTCGCTTTCTGACCCACTGCGATCCGATTCACAAGGTCACCATTATTCCGCGTGGTATGGCGCTGGGTCTGACCATGTCGCTGCCTGAAAATCGCGTTTCGGCCTCGCGCGCCTATCTGAACGACCAGATCGCCATGATGTTGGGCGGCCGCATTGCCGAAGAGCTGATCTTCAGCGAAATCACGACAGGTGCCTCCAACGATATCGAGCGGGCTACCGAGATTGCCCGCAAAATGGTGACCCAGTACGGTATGAGCGATAAGATTGGTCCCCGGACCGTGGGCAAAAAAAATGAACACGTGTTTATGGGCCGTGACTTTGGCGAAGTGCGCAATTACAGCGAAGAAATGGCTTCCAATGTAGATCTTGAAATTCGCCGCATTCTCGATGAAAACTATCAGCGCGCCAAAGACCTGCTGACCGAGCATCAGCAGGCCTTGCATGAAGTCTCAAAAGTGCTGATTGAAAAAGAAACCCTGGATACCGAGCAATTGGACCTTCTGCTCAAACAGATTGAGGGCAAAGAACCCCCCAAAAAAGCAGAGCGGATTTACGCCCAGTGGCAGAAAAAAGAGGAAGAAGCCGCAGCACTGGCGGCTGAGAGCGCTTCTGAAGAGCCACCTGCAGATGAGTCCGATTTGAAAGCAGAAGAGAAGGTATAGATGATGTCGGCTGTTCGTTGCAAAGAGTGTCAGTTTGTTTCCAAAGAGAATAACGGCTTTTGTCCTGAGTGCGGAGCGATGTATGTTGAGCCTCTGGATTATGTGGATGCCAGCCTGGCTGGCAAGGCCCCGGCACAGGTAAAAGTTGAAAAAAAGAAGGGTGGATTGCTGGCGTCTCTATTTGGCAGCAAAACGGAAAGTAAACCGGCGAAATCAGTCAATACGCGCACCGAAGCAAAACCTCGTCAGACGACCTTGCCGGACGTACCCAGAGATCAGATCCGCATACGCTGTCAGGAATGTGAAGAGATGACAGGCATTGACGATCACGAAGGCTATTGCCCGAACTGCGGTGCTTTTTTTGTGGAGCCCTTTGACTATGTTACCCAGGAAAGCCTGGCCGCTGAACGGGAAGCCCTGCAAGCTGATATTTCACAGTATAAGCCAGTGCAAAAAAGCTTTGAGGACATGAGTGACGCGGAAAAATTGGTGCATCTCAAAGAAAAGCTGGCGGATACCTGGGATCAGATCGCCAAGGACCGTTATGTGCTCAATGAAAAAGCCAATGAGTGTATGCAGTGTTTCACGGCCGCCGGCACCATCAAATCAGAAGATCAGTACGAGGTGCTGGCCAGTACGATCAAGCAGCGTTATCATAACCTGCAGGATTTTGAGATTCTGAACCGGGAGTATCGTCAGTTGCTGGAGCAGTTTAACCGCCTGCACGAAGAACTCTTAAACGTTCACCAGGAGTATGCTGCGCTTTCGGCCCAGATCCAGCAGGTTCCTGGTTAGGGACTTATGAATCTGAAGCACCTGGTGGAGGCGCAAAAAGCCCTGATGGCTGAGCGCGGTGCTGAGGCTGAAAACCTGTGTCGACAAGCCTACCACTGTATTGCCGAAGCTGAAGCTCAGGGCTTTAAAGATAAGGAGCTGTTAAAGCAGTCCATGCGCTTGTTTTCACAGGCTCTGCGGCAACAGCCGGGCTATATGGACGCTTGTCTGGGTCTGGCTTACCTGGCCATTTTGCTGGAACAACAGTTGATAGCTTCACGTTATTTGCAACTGGTGCTGGATACGGACCCCCACAACTCTGAAGCACTGAGCCTGCTGGATTTTTTGGTGGATGAACCGCTTAGTTCACCCTTCGACAACCAGGCATCACTGAACCCGGCGCAGCTTTATGATCAGATTGATCACGCGATTTTTCGGTTTCAGCGGTATTGTGCGCGGCATCGTGAGCTGAAAATAGATGAGCGCGCCGACAGCCGCACCTATTTTCAGGCGCTCAAAACCGAGTTAAAACAAGAACTCCAGCAGTTTGAAACCCAGTTGGAATGTTTGGATGCAGCGTTTGAAACCCATGCTTTCCGGCGCCGTTTGCGTACCGGTGAGGCCCTGTGTGAGCAACTGGAGCAGGCCCTGGTGTGCTCTTATGAAATGGAGGCTGTGCTCATCGCGCTGCAGGCCTTGCATCAGGACTTGCGTGCCCTGCATCAGGCCATTGCCAGCGATGTGCCAGAACACGATCTGGCGCTGGAACAGATTCAGGATCAGCTGGAAAGCTTTCAGAGTCAGGTGCAGCGCTTTGCTGAAGCAGGGGCCAATACCCTTCAGCTGGATTATGCCCTGAATATCGCTCTGGCCTTGATCGATCAGGCCCATGAAAATCTGGACGCCCGCTGATGCTTTGGCTGGAGACCTTTCCACAATTGCAGCAGTGCCCTGAGCCCGGAGACTGGCTGGATGTGTTGCTGGCAGGCCACTCGCAGGCGCGCTTGCAGCACGGACCCGCGCAGAATTTTGAAAGGGTAAATATACCCCCATCACAGCCTGAGACTTTGTCTGCAGCTGTTCTGCAGGCTGAAGATAAAAAGCTGATTCAGGAGGCCTTTGCTTTTTTAATTACGCAGCACAAAAAATCTACGCCCCGTTTACAGGCCATGCTGGCCTTGCATGATCGTGTGCTTCAGGAAGATATTGCCGAAATGATTTTATCTTATTGTTTGCAGTGGGAGCCGCCGGAGACGGTCTGGGAACGGGGGGGCGGGTTTTTGCAGCAGCACCCCGCCAGCCTGGGTTTGCGTTTGCCCCTGGCGCTGCTGGCCACAGGGCAGCAGCAGCCTGAGAAAATCAGGGATTTGCTCGATGAGGCTATTATCTGGTCTGATTTTGTGCAGCGCTATCCGCAGCTGCCAGTGAATGTGCAAAATATACGGATTTTTCATACCATGACCTGCCTCTACTTTGCCCGCCGCCAGCAATTGTTTGAAGCGGTCTGGGCCTGGCTCATCTGTGCCGAAGCGCAGGCCGCAGGGCCTGAACGGCAGACCCTGGCACGTGAAATTGTTCGCTCCTGTCAGCAGCCTGAACAGCTGATCGCATTAAAGTCCTGGCTTCAGGTTGCGGGCTGAAGGCTCAGAAACAGCTGGCTGAGCAGCTCTCTGAGACTGTCTTCCTGGGCATCGTCATCGCCATCAAGTACATTTAATACCAGCAGGCTGGTCAGGCCATGCAGGCTGCTCCAGCAGTGCAGGACCTGTGTTTCTGTTGAAACATCATGGCGGAACAGGCCTTCCTGGCGACCGCTGAGAATCATCTGAATCAGGGGCGCCAGCATGTTTTCCTGTGCGCTGATCAGGCCGGGATAGTTTTGACGTGTTTGAATGTCGGCGCCAAACATTAGCTGAAAATACAAAGGGTAGCTCAGCATAAAGCGCAGATAGGCCTGACAGAAGCGTTTCAGACGCTGACGTACAGGCAGGGCCGGTGGGGCCGCAAACTCCAGCCAGGCCAGCAGCTCCTGAAAGCCATGTTCTGCCGCAGCTGCCAGCAAGGCTTCTTTGTCTTTGAAGTGACGATAAAGTGCGGGTGCGCTGACGCCGGCTTCTTTGGCAATCGCACGCAGTGAAAGCTCACCGAGCCCTTTGGCTTCGGCCTGTTGCATGGTGATGGCAATCAGGCTTTCGCGCAGATTACCGTGGTGGTAGGTATCTTTGGGTTTGGTGGCTGCCTGGGGGCGCAGCTGGGCCCGCTGGCGACGCACCTGCTGAAAGACCTGTAAGGGAGGCAGAGCGGCTTGCTCAGAAAGGTGGGCTTCTTCCAGCGCCTGCGTTAGCAGGGTTTCAAGCGCCTGCAGTTCATTCTTGTTATGGGCTGTGTCGGAAGCGGGATCTTGTGTATTCATACCTGTGGCTGCTTAGGTGGCTGCGCGCTGGGCGTCCACGACGGCCAGGGCCGCCATGTTGACAATTTCTGAAAGGCTGGCACCCTGTTGTAACACATGCACCGGCTTGGACATGCCCATCAGCACGGGCCCCAGTGCTTCTGCGCCGCCCAGCTGAATCAGCAGCTTATAGGCGATATTGCAGGATTGCAAATCCGGGAAAATCAGGATATTGGCATCCCCTTTGATCTGGCTGAAGGAAAAGTCCATCGCGCGCAGAGCAGAAACCGCTGTGTCTGCCTGCATTTCGCCGTCTACAATCAGCTCTGGCTCCTGTTGACGCAGCATGGCCAGAGCCTGCTGGACTTTGTCGACATGGGGGTGTTTGACGCTGCCGTAGTTTGAAAAGGACAACAGTGCAATTCGGGGTTCAATATCAAACTGGCGCGCCATGCGGGCGGCGGACCTGGCAATGCCAGCCAGGTCTTTGGCGCTGGGCTCAATGTTGACCGTGGCGTCTGCCAGAAAATAAACCCCTTTCTCAAAAAAGAGCATATACAGCCCCGCTGCCCGTGAAAAATCGGGATCCATTGGAATGCATTGCAGGGCAGGCCGCAGGGTGTCAGGGTAATGCTGGGTGAGGCCGGCAATCAGGCCGTCGGCATCACCACACTCGACCATCATGGCGGCATAATAATTGGCGTTGCGCAGCAGCATACGGGCATCGTTCAGAATCAGCCCTTTGCGCTGTCTCTTTTTGTACAGACGATAAGCATATTCTTCGGTCAGCTCAGACAGGCGGGGATTCAGCTGTACAATGCCTTCGAGCGAAATATCCTGTTTTTGCGCCTGTTGGGCAATGCGATCCAGATTGCCCAGTAAAATGGGCTGCGCAATGTGATCGTCCACCAGAATGCGCGCTGCCTGGATGATTTTTTCGTGCTCGCCTTCTACAAACACAATCCGTTTGGGTGCATTTTGGGCTTTGGAAATCATCAGGCGCATCAGCTCACTGGACATGGCCTGGCGACGCTCCAGATCCTGGCGGTAAGCTTTTAAGTCCAGCTCACGCCGGGCCATACCGGTCTGGATCGCCGCTTCGGCCACGGCTGAAGCCACCCAGACCAGGATGCGGGGATCAAAGGGCTTGGGAATCAGGTATTCCCGGCCAAAAGCCAGGCTATCGAGATGATAGGCATGGCAGACACTGGTCGGAACGGGTTCACGCGTGAGTTTGGCCAGGGCCGTGGCGGCAGCTTTGAGCATGGCTTCGTTGACGCCTTTGGCCTGCACGTCGAGCGCACCGCGAAAAATATAGGGAAACCCCAGCACGTTGTTGACCTGGTTGGGATAGTCTGAGCGCCCGGTGGCCATAATGATATCGTCCCGAACCGCCACCGCTTCAGGATAGGTGATTTCAGGATCGGGGTTGGCCAGGGCAAAGACAATCGGGTTGTGGTTCATGCTGGCGATCATGTCCGGGCTGACGGCGCCGGCGGCAGATACCCCGATAAAGACGTCTGCTTGTTGCATGGCGTCGGCCAGGGTACGGGCTTCGGTTGTGCGCACAAAGCGCTCTTTATAGGGGTTATGCAGGGCTTCGCGTTCATGGTGAATGACGCCTTTGGAGTCGCACATCAGGATGTTGTCAGGGTTAGCGCCAAAGCTGATGACCAGATTGGCGCAGGCAATCGCAGCGGCTCCGGCCCCGTTAAAAACAATCCGGCAGTTCTGGATATCTTTGTCAGCAATCTCAAGCGCATTCAGCAGGCCTGCAGCCACAATCACGGCTGTACCGTGCTGGTCATCATGAAAAACAGGGATTTCCATGGTTTTGCGCAGGGTTTCTTCAATATAAAAACAGTCGGGTGCTTTGATGTCTTCCAGATTGATCCCGCCAAAGGTCGGCTCCAGAGCTTGTACGGTCCGAATCAGCACATCAGGATCGGCGGCGTCCAGCTCAATATCAAAGACGTCGATATCCGCAAAGCGTTTAAACAGAATGGCTTTGCCTTCCATGACCGGCTTGGCGGCATGGGGACCAATATTGCCCAGTCCCAGTACAGCCGTGCCATTGGAGATCACGCCGACCAGGTTGCCGCGCGATGTATAAGCATAGGACTTGTTAGGATCTGCAGCAATTTCGCGGCAGGGTTCAGCCACGCCAGGGGTGTAGGCCAGAGAGAGCTCGCGTTGTGTGGCGCAGGGTTTGGTGGCCCGAATGGCCAGTTTGCCGGGCTGGGGTTGTGCGTGGTAGTTCAGCGCTTCTTCTTTGCTTGTCATGCCTGACTCCCGGTGATGTATTCAGTTTGTGTGCCATTATACATCAAATACATCAGGTCTTTGGCAGGTCCCGCCCAAAGCCCAGGGTCATCCAAAAGTCAGGGAACCAAATTTGATCAATCGTAGAGCTTGTG
>JACYMC010000019.1 GCA_015272195.1 Candidatus Sericytochromatia bacterium | reverse complement strand
TGTGATAACTTTAATCTACAGATGTGATAACTTTAATCTACAGAAAGGAGCCAGTTTTTATCTACTGATCTGTTTGTGAGAAATGCGGGCTAGCCTGCTGCTCGGCAAGGCACCTGTGTGCTTGCCGAGTCAAAGCGTTCAGACCAGTAAAGGCTGTTTCTGCGCCTGATACGGCCCGGTCATCAGGCGGGCACTCAGGTAGTAAAAATCATCGTGGCCAAAGAGCGATTTGAGTACTTCAACGGGCTTGGCGCTGTCCGGGCCGGCGACTTGCAGGTGCATTTTGAGGTAGACCAGTTCATCACCCCAGTCCAGGGCGGGCAGCCAGTCGCTCAGATCGCTGCTGCTGCACAGCTGCAGGCTGCCAATCAGCGGTCGGATATCCACTTCGCGGGTGCGCTCCTTGCGGGTGCGCTCGACCACCAGTTCGGGGCTTTCGAGCAATAAATCAATGCGCTGCTGCAGGGTTTCTTGCAGCTTGTCACTGCGCACCTGGCAAAGACCCATGGCCGTCTCCAGCGGGATGCCGACCAGATAGTCGGCCCCGTTGATGTGTTTGGCCAGGTTGGGCGTGCTGCTGTCGGCCTTGCTGACGCTGGTAAAGTGAATGCCCTCCGGGCAGACGGCGTTTAGGCGCTCCAGCACCTCTGCTGCGGGCAGATCTTCGACCAGGTCAAAATCGAGCCACTCACCAAAGCTGGGCGTGCCCAGGCTCAGGGCCGGGCCAAAGCTCATGATGGGCTTGGGGTGGTAACCCTGAGAATAGTAAGCAGCCAGCCCGGCCCGGCGAATGATGCGCGGCAGGGCGCGAATCAGGTCGGTATGGCCGAGATACTGGCTGCGGCCGGCTTTGGTATAGCTGGCCCGGTAGGTAAAGGCCTCACCCTGCTCAAATTTTTCGAGCTTGGGCTTGCGCACCTCGCCGGGTTCAGGATCAGGCAGCACGTCCGGTTTTTCGATCGCGTCCAGTTTGATCAGGTAGTCTTTGCGCTCGTCGCGCATCAGCTTCATATCGCAGGCCACGCCGCAGGAATAGCAGACCAGCTTGCGTTCATCAGCCTCATGATCGATCAGATTGGTGTGATGCACCTTGGCCCGGAAAGGCTTGCCACAGGGGGGCGAAAGGCGATCTTTGACGGCCCGCTTGTACTCCTGCTGCAGAAACTTGGGCTCAATGCCCACGTGAATATGGCCCCAGGGCAGCTTGGAGTCGAGGGGAATGGTGCGGAAATAGGTGTATTTATCGATGCCGCAGCTTTCGAGGGCTTCCAGCCAGGTTTCGTAGCGCAGGCCCTGGCTCCAGCCGTCAAAGCGGGTACCGTTGCGCCAGGCGGTTTCGATCACTTTGGCGACCTTGCGATCGCCGCGCGACACCACGCCCTCGATATGGCTGATCAGGGCATCATGCCATTTGAGGCCAACCTTGTACTTTTTGGAGAGCTCCAGCAGCAGGGTCTGCTTGCGCTGAATGGCGTCAAGATCGTCCATCTGGCACCACTGAAAGGGCGTGTGGGGCTTGGGCACAAAAGAAGACACCGAGGCGGTCACGTTGACCATGCGCCAGCGTTTGTAGTACTGTTGGGCTATTTCGAGCATGCGGTGGGCGGTTTCGATAATGCCGGCCACGTCCTCCTCGGTTTCGGTGGGCAGGCCAATCATAAAGTAGAGCTTCATTTTGCGCCAGCCGCGGGCAAAGATATTGCGCGCACTCTGGGCAATGTCTTCTTCGGTGATATTTTTGTTGATCACGTCACGCATGCGCTGGGTGCCCGCTTCAGGGGCAAAGGTCAGGCTGGTGTTGCGCACATCAGAGATCTCGTCGAGCAGATCGCCGGTCAGACCGTAGGCCCGCAGCGAAGACACCGAGAGCGAAACGCGCTTTTCTTTGAGGCGTTGCATCAGCTGCTTGACCAGGGGCGAGACACAGCTGAAGTCGGCCGTAGACAGGGCGGTCAGGCTGCTTTCGTCGTAGCCGGCCTTGTCAATGCTGCGCAGCACGGTATCGATGATCTGCTCCGGGTCGCGCTCGCGCACGGGGCGATAGATCATGCCAGCCTGGCAGAAGCGGCAGCCTTCGGTACAACCCCGGGCAATCTCCATGGTGGTGCGGTCAAAGACCGCTTCGGTGGTGGGCACAGGACTGTCATCGGGGTAGGGGTAATCGTTGATGTTTTCAACCATGGTGCGCCGTACGATCTCGGGCACGCCGGGGTATTTGGGTTGGCTGACAATCGTAAAGCCGGTGAAGTCTTCTTCTTCGGTTTCATAGAGCTCCGGGCAGTAGACCCCGCCCAGCTGGGCCAGGGCAATCAGAATCTCGGTGCGGCTGGCACCCGCATTACGCAGCTCTACAAAGGTACGGCTGATTTTGGGGAAGATTTCTTCACCGTCACCGACCACAAAGGCGTCAATAAAGGCCGACATGGACTCAGGGTTCACCGCACAGGGACCGCCGGCCAGAATCAGGGGGTGCTGCTGAAAGTCGCGTACGTGGTTGTGAATCGGCAGGCCACTGAGATCCAGCATGGTCAGCACGTTGGTATAAGTCATTTCGTACTGCAGTGAAAAGCCCAGCACGTCAAAGTCCTGCAGGGGGCGGGTGCTTTCGAGGCTATAGATCGGCAGCTGGTGTTCGCGCAGTTTGGCTTCCATGTCGAGCCAGGGGCAGTAGGCCCGCTCCGCTAAAATGTCGTCGTGTTTGTTGAGAATCGAGTAGAGAATTTTCATGCCCATATGGGACATGCCGATTTCGTAAAGGTCCGGGAAGGTCAGGGCCACGCGGACGGGGGTCTGATCCCAGTCTTTTTTGACCGAGAGGTATTCGCCGCCGAGGTAGCGGGCGGGCTTTTCAACAGTATGAATAAATGGCTGATAAGGATGTGGCATGGGACAGCTCCAGGTTGTATAGTCTGCAGCTGTGCATTATAGCGCATCAGACGCTATAATAACAGACCGTATGGCGCTGAACGGCGCAGGGACAGATGAGAGCAAAATGTTGAGGCGTGTGGGTAGATGAAGCAACAAAGCAGGTTTTGGGCAGCACTGCTGCTGAGTCTGAGCTGTGCTGTGACTGTGCAGGCAGCCGAGCCCGACGAGGCATCAGCAGAGATCACGGCCGCAGACAAGCTGCCACCGGCTGGCGCTTCAGCCCCCGAGGCGGAGACCGCGCCCGCCGCAGAAGCGCCCCCTCCGGCAGTCGAAGCGCCAGCAGACGATGAAGATCTGGCGGAGCTGTGGCTTGAAAGCCTGGTCGATCCTGACGTGCGCCACCCAATTCACTTTCATATGCTCTTCAGCGGTGGCTATCAGAACAGCAATCTGAGCGGCCTGCAGCAGGTCCTCAGCGATCGGGGCTACCGCAACCTGGGGCAGGACTTCTGGGGCGGTGGCGGTAGCGTGCAGATGGTGGCCTGGAACGTGGTGACCGAATTCGAGGGCATGGCCAGTCTGACCATGCCCGTGATCAACGACGACTACTGGCTGCTGGCCACAGCAGGCAACACCTTTTTTAACCTGGGCTACCAGTTTGAGCCGCACCCCAATCTGCGCATCTACCCCCTGGTGGGCCTTGGGCTGAGCTTTATGGATTTGCAGTTTGTGCGCCGCAGCGTCATGCCAACCTTTGGCGAGTTTTTAGACAACCCGCTCTGGAGTGGCAATATGGCCAACCAGATTTTTGCCCTGAACCTGGGTCTGGGTCTGGAGTGGCAGGGCTGGCTGGGCCGGGTAGGCCTGCGGGGGGGCTATATCTTTCACCCGATTGCCGGCAACTGGTGGACCACCAATGCACCCGATGACAATATCAACCGGCAGCTGTTGCTGGCCGACGGTCCGTCCATGCGCATGGACGGACCCTACCTCAAGCTGGTGATTGGTTTTTAGATTTTGGGGCCAAAACCGCGCATATCGTATTCGTAGCGGCGCTGGTTCATTTCATCTTTTGTGAGGCCCAGACCCGGCGGCGGCGGCTCGAGTACCCCCAGCTGACGCAGGAAGGTTTCTTCGTCGGACTCGCCAAAGGCCGCGTCCACGCCCCAGGCCACCAGGCCCACGATGGTTGCCCCGGCCAGTACAAACGGCGCCCCCGGGCCTGAAGCCCCGGCCAGAATCATCACACCGACCACGGCACTGGTGCCCGCTGCACCCGCGCTGACGAGCTTGGCTCCGCCACCGACATAGTCACCGTCACTGAAATCCTTGTAGGAGCCATAACCGTCCAGACCCACCGTCAGCACGTCACCCACGGGCCCCAGAAACTCCATGGCTCTGAGCGCTTTGCCGGCTTTGGTCAGATCACTGAATGCTGTTACAGCCTGGGTGCCTTCGGCAATTTTGCTGACATTGGCTGCGCCGGGGTTTTTCAGCAGGTTAACGCCAAACATTTTGACAATGCCGTTGGCCCCGCCGGCCACTGAAAAGGCAGAGCTGGCGAAATCAGCCATGCTTTTGATATCCCCTTTCTGGAAGGCGTCAGGTATTTTTCCGGTGGTGGCAATGGTGGCGGCCAGGGTAATAAAAGCCCCCAGCTTATTGGATTTGCTTAAACCCTGCAGTTTTTCAATGGCTGGTGAATGTTTGGGCAGCTTGCCTTCCAGCATCTTGGCAATGGCGGCTTCTGACTTGGGATTGTGAATACTGTCTTTTAAAAGCCTTTCCAGCTTTTGTTGATCTTCAGGCGTCATTTGCTGCATGGCTTTGGCCAGATCGTCGGCAATGCTGGCTTTGGCAGACGCATCGAGTACTTTGGCTGTTTTGTCTGCCGCATTCAGCGGGGTGTTGATCAAGGCAAAAGCCTGCTCAAAACCACTTTTACTGTCTTGCAGTGGGGCGTTTTTGAGCAGTGTGCCGGATTTGCTGATCAACTCCTGGGCCAGCAACTGCTCCTGCACTTCAGCTGCTTTGGCAGGGTTGATAAATTGCAGCTTGCCCAGCTCAGCTTTTAAAATCGCGGCCTGTTCTTCTTGAGGCAGCAGGCTCAGATGCTCCTGAAAAGCCGGGCTCAGAATATGATTGGCCAGCTCATCGGCCGCATTGTGTTTGCCAAAAACCTCCTGAAGCGCTTCGGCGCGGGCATCCTCAAAGACTTTCTGCACTTCGGGCTTCTGGCTCAGGGCCTGAATCTCTGCCTGCACTTTGTTGACATCAATGCGCTGACGCAGTGTTTCGTCTACTTTGGGGTCATTGGACATCTCTAGCGCAATGTAAAGGTTTTTAAGCTTTTCGAGGTCACTGCCTTCGGGAGCGGCCTTGAGCTTGTCCTGGACCTTGGCAAAATAGGCCTTTTGCATGGCCGTCAACTGCTGCGGGCCCACGGCAGAAACCGGCGGGTTCTGCAGCAGGTTGGTTTTCCGATGAATGTCTTCCTGCAGGCCTTTGAGCTGGGTCTGGGCTTTTTGATAGTCTTTGATATAGGCATCGGTCTGCTGACTGACGCTCACCAGGGCTTTGGCCTCAGTGGGGCGAATGCCTGCAAACTTGTCGCCAGCTTCTTCGACGGTGGCAATCAGCTGGCTCTGGGTTTCTTTAACGGCCTCCAGCGTGCGGCGCGGGTCCAGATCACCGAGCGCCTCCAGCTTTTTGACCTGTAAATTGAGCAAATCAACCGCCGCTTTAGCACCCCGCTCTTTCATATTGGCATGGGCTTCAAAGACTTTGGTTTCAGCCTTGAGCACCTTGATCAGTTCTTTGCGCTCTTTATCGATTTCCAGGCGCAGGGAGTTAACCTCGCACTGCACCGCTTTCAGCTCATCACCCTTGAGTCCGGCCATACGGATTTCAAGCTGATCCAGCTTCTGGATTTTTTGCTCCAGTTTTTTCTGAGCTTTGTCCAGTCCCTGCCCCATAGTGGCCAGGGAACCCATCCGCATGCGGTAAGACAATTCAGCGGCCTGAGCTTCCATATGGCGTTTGCTGACATCGCGCATTTCGTTGACCAGCTGCTCACGCTGGGTTTCAAGGGCCGGCAGCTCTTCTTTTGTGGCAACCAGCATGCGGGACTCCAGTATATTCAGCTGCTGCTGCAGGCGCTCCTGAATGCGCTCAGGATGGTTGCGATCCTGGCCAATGGTCATATCTGCACCGGGAATCTCCCGCGTGCTTTTGGACTGCTGACTGAGGCGTGATTCCAGAATGCTGCGCGCGGTGCCCAGCTCTTGCAGTTGCTGACCCAGAGTGTTGAGACGGCTGCGCAGGGCCACTGCAGCAAGGCTCTCACCCTGGCCCTGGGCCTTGAGTTCCTGCAGCTGGTGTTCAAGACCAGCTTTTTCGTCCTGCAGAACCTGCTGGGTTTCCAGGACTTCAGCATGCACGCTGAGCATGTTTTGCTGATAGGCCTGGCCCCGGTTGCGGTCCCAGGTGCCGGCCCGGTTGCGATCAAGACCCCGGGCGTTGTCATTCAGGGCTGTCTGGCTCAGCTCCTGCACGCGGGCAAAACGGCTGCTGTTATTTTCTTCAGCCGGCTTAAGGGGCTGCAACCAGCCGTTAGTGTCAGTCAGATAGGCCTTCGCGGGGGCGGTTTCAGCCAGCGCAGCCTTTACAGCCTCTGGTTTCTGACCATATTTCAGAGGAATCACGGCATATTGCGCCTGCCCATCGGGGCCTTTGACCGCTACAATCAGCTCAGCGCCAGTTTTTTTGCTGTTGGCGTATTCCATGGCGGCTTCGAGACTGTTAAACGTCGGGGGTGCCTGATCAGGTTTTAAGTTGCTAATGCCCTGCAGGGCCTGCTGCACCTGCGCCAGATCAGCCGGAACGGCAGCCGGTGGCACCACCAGTGCTGGCGCTGCCGGGGGCGATGAGGCGGTCGGCGGGGTTGTCGGCTGAGCTTCAGGGACAGCGGGCGGTGGGGGATCAGCAACAGCAGCTGGTGGTGGTGTCGCCGGGCTGCCGGAACGCATCTGGCTAATCAGCGGTTCAGCCTGCGCCAGCACGCGCTGCAGATAGCCACTGCCAGGCGTTTGCTGCAGGCTTTCGCTCAGCCGCTGCTTGAGGGCCTGCACGTCCAGGCGCACAAAGCGGCCGGTCAGGCTCAGGGAGCTGGCCAGGCCGCTGGAGCCCAGGCGCTTGACGCTGCGCAGGCCCGGCTCACTCTCAGCGGACGGCTCAGGAGCCGGGGGTGGCGGGGCTTCGGGGGTGGGACGCGAAATCTTGACCTGGCTGCGCTGGCGGGCCTGCTGGAGCAGGGCTTCGGCTTCCGCTGAAATGGGAGCAGGCGCTGCAGGCGGTGGAGCCGGTGGGGCAACGCTGGAGCCAGCAGAACGCGCCGGCGGCGGGGTTTTGATCTGAAAGCGGGGATCACGGTTTTGAATCGAGGGCATAGACAGCAGGCTCCTTTATCACAATAAAGCGTTTATCTAAAAGCATAATGCAAAAAAAGGGCGCCGCCTATGTCCGGGGCAATAGTCCCGGCATGATGTCCGTCACAGTTTACCAACAGCAGAAAGGCCCCGGCGCTTTCCGGGGCCTTTTAAAATAAGCAGTGGTCTCAGATCTTGTCGACCAGCTGATCCACAATGCAGTACTCCAGGGATTCCTGGGCGTTCATCCAGTAGTCACGGTCAAAGTCTTTCATGACCTTTTCAAAGTCCTGGCCGCAGTTTTCGGCCAGAATGCGGGCGCCCATCTCTTTGGTTTTGCCAATTTCGCGGGCGTGAATGGCGATATCTGCCGCCACCCCCTGCAGCATGCCACCGATACTGGGCTGGTGAATCATCACCCGGCCACTGGGAAAGATGTAGCGCTTGCCTTTTTCGCCGGCAGACAGCAGAATCGAACCCATGGAGGCGGCCAGGCCCATGCAGACGGTGGCCACCGGAGACTGAATCATTTTCATGGTGTCATAGATCACCATGCCGGAGGTCACCACACCGCCGGGGCTGTTGATGTAAAAGGTGATTTCTTTGCCGGGATCCAGGGCGTCCAGGTAGAGCAGACGGTTGACGATGTCTTTGGCAGACTCATCCATGACCGGACCCCAGAGAAAGATTTTGCGCTGCTCCAGGAATTTTTTCTGAAACAGGCGATTTTCAGACAGGTTTTCGAGAAGCGCTTTGACGGGGCTGCCGCCTTCATCTTCTTCGTCTTCATCAAAGCGAATGTCGAGATCGTTAATCATGCCGGACTGTCTCCATTTGTATTGAGATAAACTTGGATTTCAGTTTAGCACAGAACACCCGTGTGCACCGCAACTCCGAAAGGCTTTCGCAGGCTTCTTTGTGCGTCAATGCCCGCTGAAGACTGTGCTATAATGCAAGCCACAGAAACCTTTTTTAAAACACGATACCATTTAAACTGAGGGCATAAGAGAGCGCAGCATGGAAATCCGTGAGATGATCAAAACCACCATTGGTTTTGGGGGCAAATGGGAAAACGACTTTAAGTACCGGATTGATCCTCTAACCTATGGTTATCTTGTGCCCATTGAACGGGTGGAGATCGAGTTTGGCGGTATTCTGATGACCTCCAGCGCATTGACCAACACGGAGTGGTGGCACCACATGATGCCCGCGATGGCCATTCCCAAACACATTGAGTACGATACCGACGACGTCGAAGACGGCTTTATCGAGCTGAGCGCAGGCCGGCTCAACCTGCTGGAAGATGCCGATTTTCTGGAGCATCACTTTACCCGGCTCTATACCTTTTTATCGCGGGCCATGTCGATGATTGAGCGCACCAATGAGGTGCTGCAGATGGGCATTGGCCTGGTGATCCAGGAAGGCTGCGTGCGACTGCAGGCCCGGCTGGTGACTGATCAGGAGCTGCTGGTGCGCAATTGTGAGGCCTTTAAAAAACTCTTTTCGAAGATCACCGATATCCACGGCAAGGTCGACACGGGCGTGCTGCCCGAACCGGGCGATTTTAACAGCAATGAAATTGAAAACATTATTGCTGAATCCAAATACTATGCCCTGATTGAAGCCACCCGGCTGGAGTCACTGGATATTCTCAATTACATCATGACCAAAAAGAAGGGCACGATCGAAGACAACGACTATATTCTGCCCGCCGACAAAATGCTCTACAAGCTCTACCCCAACCGCATTGAGGCTTACCGCAGCGGCGGCTATATGGGACGCACGGGCTTTGATAAGGGTGTTAAACAAATCCAGCAGTTCTTTGCCACCACCCTCGGCGGCGGACGCTGGTAAAGCGCTTAAAATTTAATTTTTAATTGCATTCAAGTTAAGTTTATGCTAAATTTAAAGAGAATGGATCCCAGATCCCAGCTGTCCAGTTGTGAGGTACCTGCGATGTCTTTGACCAAATATCTCGTTCCCCTGTGTTTACTCAGCGCCTGCAGCGCACCGCCCATGCTGCCACCTGTTGGTCCCATGCAGCCGCCCGTGGCGCTGCAACAGCGCAGCAGCACGCCCGATCGGGGCATTGTGCGCTCTGACTACCGTTACTCCCCTGATCGGAGCGAGCTGACCATTATTATGGAACACGACAACGGCGAAACCCAGGAAAACAGCCTGATCCAGCGCGGCGGCAGTGTGACCGTTGAAACCGTGATCAAGCGCAACGGCAGCGTGCAGCGCCGCCACCGCACCCGCGCTGATGAAGCCCAGCTGGCCGTCAAAGTGGCCGCCAACAACGGCTGGCGCGACGTGCACAGTGATCTGCGCAGCCGCTATCAGCAGGCCGGCCTGCTCTGATGAAACCCCGCCGGTCTCTGAGCCTGATCCTGCTGGCGGCCCTGAGTGCCTGCCAATCAGCCCCTGTGAACCCACCTGCACTGAATGCTGCGGTGCGCCAACAGAACGCGACACCCCAGAACCAGGGCAATCGCTTTTTGTGCGTGGTAGAGCCGGTCGACGATCAGGGCGCCCAGATCAAGGTCATGGACCTGCAAAGCCGTCTGATCCGCCGGGTCTATGTACCGGGCCGGATTCTGAGCCTCGAAGGTGACCGTCAGCAGAACATGCTCTATCTGTCGGTACGCAGCGGCGCTGAGCAGCCTCGCTTTGATCTCTATGCCCTCAATTTGCAAAACCTGCAGCTCAGCCGCCCGGCTTCTTTTTCACAGGCCAGCATCCAGCCGGTCGACTTTCGCGTTCGGGATCAGACCCTGTTTGTGGCCGGCCTGCAGCGCGGCGAAGGCGACCTAGCCGCCCTGCGCCTCAATCAGGGCGGCTGGAGCAGTCTGGCCCGCAGCTTTCCGCCAGGCCAGCTGCAGTGGAGCCGCAACCCCGATCAGCTGCACTCGGTGCATTTTGACGAAGACAATATCACCCGGACCACCATCGACGTGCGTCAGCGGCGCATTGTGCAGCGCCAGACTTTTGCCCACGGCGTGCCTTTTGGCAACAACATGGGTCTGAGTGCGCCCGATGGCGATTATTTTTATGCCCTGCACCAGCTGCAGGGTCTGGTGGCCATTTATGCTTTTGATATTGAAGCCGGCAGCGTTAACCGCGATATTGCCACCGAAACTGCCGTGGGCATTCTCTTCAGCAGTGCTCTGAGCAAAGACGGCCGCTTTTTGTATGCCACCATCGACAATCGCCTCGAGCGCTACGAGCTGGTGGGCACCCAGCTGCGCCGCCTGCCACCGATTGAACTTAACACCAGAGAAGCCCGCTACCTGACCCTGTCAGACGATCAGCGCACCCTCTACGTCACCCACGACGGAGAGCAAAGCGTCAGCCGCATCCGGCTGGCCCCCGATCACCTGACCTTTCAGCTGGATGAAATTCCTTTTCCCGGTGAAAACACCCAGATCACTGTCTTTTAATTTTGCCGCCCCCTTTGCGCCATGCTTTATCTGGCGGGCAGCAGCTGTCAGTACACAGCCTTGATGTTCTCACCGGCACGCGCTTGAAGCCTACCGAGGAGAACATCAGGGGGAAGGCTTGTTTTATTTTTTTGTCAGCCGTCCCAGTACCACTTTGCGCTGATCTGGACGGCAGGTCGAAGCACTGCCTGTACTCCATTTGTATCCGAGCACCGCACCGCTTTGGGGGTCAGCATAAAAACGCATGGTTCCCCGACCGAGTCCACGATCGGCTTCAAAAGGCTGAGCCGATTGCGGATAGAGATAACGGGTATCCTGTGTAGCGTGATAGCTGCTGCTGGAATCCAGAATCACCAGGTCATAACGGATGGCAGCCTGGTTGCTACCGGGCAAAACCGTCTGCAAACCACTGCCAACCGACTCCACCACTGCCATATGTCCAGAAGCAGCAGAAGATGCACTGGTCTGGTCTGGCTGATTATCGAGGCTGCAACCGTTGTTATCATCGAGATAATCGATTGCGATCAGATCGCCAGCCTGAAGGTCAAACAGACTGGGGATATGCTGAAATTGCTATGTGCTTTGTGTTTGCGGATCTATACCGCTGGACTCCTGCTCAAAAAGCTGGGCATATTGCCAGGGATAGGGGCTGGTAGAGCCATTGCTTAAGCCCTGAAACGCTGTTTCAGACAAGCCTGAGTCAGCATAGGCATGTTGAAGGGTGAGTGTGATCAGCGGTGCACAAACGGTGGCGTGACTGCGGAGGCCTTCGGCAGGCCAGGTGATGGTTTTGGCGTCACTGTAATCGTTGTGCTCTGGCTGGAGACGATTGTTTAAACCATCACCATCAAGCAGACCCTGTAAAGTGCTCAGATGTGCGAGCAAGGGTTCATCAGGCGTGGGACTGGAGGTGGGTTCAGGTGTGGGAGTAGGACTGGGCGTTGGCGCCTTGATTTGCCAGACCCCATATTTTGTACGGCTTTTGAGCGCGGCCTGGATCTGAAAGTCTGACCCGGCCTGTTATGCCTGTGATGGCACTGGAACCGTTGATATAGGAGGAGCCTGACAGGCAACAGCAAAGCTGCTGCACACAAAACTCACCATGATCCATTTGATGCTTGAAATATTCATAACTCTAGCAAATTCCTTTGTTGATATAGTATGTTTAAACCGGTTTAAACGAAGGTCACCCTGGTGATGTATTCGATATACCCAATTGTTAAGAAATGCAAACAAGCCTGAACTCAAAAAACAAAAATCTTCAGAAAAAGCGATCAGACAGATGCTTCAATTGTGCTGGCCTGATGGCCATCTGACAGGCCCTGCGCTCTGGGGGATGCTGCGGTCACTGCAGCAGGAACTGCGGAAGCGTGGGATAAAACCGGGCGATCTGGTGGCTCTGCATGCGCCCATCAGCCCTGCATACATCTGCAGTTTGCTCGCGCTCTGGGATTCAGGTTGTATCAGCCTCACCCTGAATCCCCGCCAGCCAGAGAGGGTGAAGAACAAAGCCCTGAGCGCGGCCGGTGCTGTCCATCTGTTGGGCAGCAAGCTTACAGCACACAGCCTCCCTTTACCTACCCTGACACAGGCCAGGCCGCTGCGGCAGCAGCAGTGGGCGCCCACGCCAGAGCAGCCGATCAGCCTGATTCAGACCTCTGGCAGCAGCACACAGCCGCGTCTGGCTCAGCACGCCTGGGGCCAGCATGCGGCCAGTGCCCGGGGGTCACTGGCACATATTCCCCTGCAAAGCAGCGACCGCTGGCTGCTGGCGCTGCCGCTGTACCATGTGGGCGGTCTGGCAGTGGTCGTGCGCTGCCTGCTGGCCGAAGCCACGCTGTTATTGCCCGGCCCGGAACAGGATCTGGCTGCGGCCATTGTGCAGCTCAAGCCCAGCCATCTGTCCCTGGTGGCCACCCAGCTGCAGCGCCTGCTGAACACGTCGGACGCCGAGTTGCTGCAGGCCCTGCGCGCCTGCAAAGCCATTCTGCTGGGCGGCAGCGCTTTGCCCCGGCGCCTGCTGCAGCGGGCGCACGGTCTGGGCTTAAACCTGCACAGCAGCTATGGTTCAACCGAAATGAGCTCGCAAATCAGCAGCACCCGAGCCGATGCCAGTCTGGAGAGCCTGTATACCGCCGGCTATGTTTTGCCGGGCCGTGAGCTGCAGCTGCAGCCTGACGGCGAAATCTGGGTGCGCGGTGAGACCCTGTTTCAGGGCTACCGCAGCCCGGCAGGCCTGGAGCTGCCGCTGCAGCCGGGGGGCTGGTTTGCCACACGGGATCGGGGCGAATGGGATGAAACAGGCCAGCTGCGCATACTGGGTCGCCTGGATCAGATGTTTATTTCAGGCGGCGAAAACATCCAGCCCGAAGAAATTGAGGCCGCGCTGCTGCAGCTGGACGGCGTGCAGCAGGCCGTGGTGGTCCCCGTCAGCGAGCCGGAGTTTGGCCAGCGTCCGGCGGCTTTTGTGAGCGCGGCCGACTGGCAGCCCGCGATCTGGCAAGAAGCGCTCAGGCAAGGGCTGCCGGGCTTTAAAATCCCGCTGTTTTTCAGACCTTTGCCCGCCCAGCAAGGCCTCAAGCCCGCCCGTCAGAAACTGATGCAGGCCGCCCAGCGGTACTTTGACCGCGATTTTAAATTTTTATAAACAGCATTTGAATTTTAGATGGCGCCTGTGTTAGGATAGGAAACATCGCAAGCAATGTGAAGGTAATGAGGCAAAAGTTACCCATGGCAGATTTTAGCCGCTCCGAAGGTTTTCCGGCAGGCCTGAATTACGAGCAAATCATGAAAAACACCCTGAAGAGCCGTACGGGCAAAAACTTTGAGGCCAATATTGATGCCGCGCCACCGCCCCCCAAAATCCAGAAAATGGGCAAAGAAGAAGGCATCAGCCTGATCCTTGAAAACATTGTGAACAAACACGAGCAGCGCAAACAACCACCCGAACCAGACGTTTCAGCCGCGGCCTACTATGGCAGCGACAGCGCGGTGATTTCCGAAGAGGCACTGACCCATCAGTCAGCCACTGAAATCCAGTCTGACAGCGACTTGCCTACCGTCACCCAGACTCTCAGCGAGGCCGATGCTGAGGCCCTGGCCCGCCAGTATGCGGCAGAACTGGATGATTTGCTGGGTTTCTGAAACCGGCCATGGGATTCTGAACAATCTATGTTAAGATGAAGCAGGTGAAGCCTATTCACCTGCTTATTCTTTTGGGGGACCCGCACAGCGCAGACATGAATCAGAAAGATCCGCCATCATCAGCCGACGATTACCAGCAGATCCTGCAGCGCACCCTGATGAAGCGCACAGGCAAACCCCTCTCTCAGCCAGCGGATCACGACCAGGCAGCCCACCAGATTTTTGATCGCCTGCTGCAGGAGCAGCGCCAGCTGGACCAGCCGCAGGCCGCTGCAGCGGCCAAAGGATCGGCCAAAAATAAAGCCTTTGCTTCTGTGCTGGACGACCTGTTTGAGGATGAAAGCGACAGCAGTGATTTCAGTAACCAGCAGACCCTGGCCGAAAGCAATCCCCTGGCCAGCGGGCGCAGTTACCAGAAAATGCTGCGGCGCACCCTGGAACAGCAAAGCGGCAGTACCTTTGCCCGCCGCCGGGCCGGACTGCGCCTGGAAGCCGCCGGTGCTGAAAGCGCGCCCAAAGACTCAGAGGCCCTGTCACGGGAGTACTCCGCCGCCCTGGACGAGATTCTGGGCCTGCATTCCGCCGACGAAAGCTTTCAGCCGGCGGACACCCCCTCTCTGACCCAGACCCTCTACCATCAGAAGCTGGACGATATGCTCTGGCCCTCTCAGATTGCCAAAGCTGCCCCACCCGATACAGAGCCGCCGCCTGAAGTCAATGAAGACAAAATCCGCTCCGTGGTGGCTGATTATCTGCGGCAGTTGATTCATCCCGAAATTTATGGTCTGATTGCCATTCACCGCCAGGTGCTGGACGAAAAATACGCCGTTTTCTGGATCCGGCACACCCTGCAGACCCTGGCACATACCCTGCAGACCCTTGAAACCGAGTTTACCATCTGGGTCTTTATGAACCATCTGGATCTGATCAAGCCCCTGCTGACCCAGGATTTTGTGGAGCGGCACCGGGTGATGATTGAGCAGATGCTGCCCCAGAAAAAGGGCCCGACCCTGTTTGCACGCACCCTGCAAAACCAGGAGCAGAAGCTGGTCTTTGACCGCATGATCAACAATAAATTTGAAGACGTGCGCCGGATTCTGCGACATTACCAGCACCAGTTCAGCCGCGAAGACAGCGTGCAGCTCTTTCACTTCTTTCGCTCCAAACTGCCGGGCTTTCTGATGGAGCAGCGCGAAGCCCTGATGCAGGTGCTGGCAGCCCACAGCGAAAGTGCCACTGCCAACCCTTTTCTGGGCAATCTGCTGGCCGAGCTGTTCTTTTCGGATGCCTTTGCCGAGTACTTTGAAGCGTTGCAGCAGGATCCCAAAAAGTACAAAAAAATCTTTGAAGCCTTTCTGCGCGATAAATCCGACGATGTGGCCACCGACCAGGATCTGCTGCTGCCCCTGACCCTGGTCAGCATGGATCTCTTTCATGAAAAAGCGGCCTTTTTTCGGCGGAGTGAACGCGAAACCCTGAACCAGGCCCTGGATGTGCTCGAAAAACAATTGCGTTTTGTACCCGACGCCAGCCTCGAAAAAGAAAGCCTGATGAACCTCGTCAGCCAGTGGATCGAAGAGCGTGTGCAGGCCCAGTTTCATCTTGAAACCCAGGCTTTGCAGCCCCTGGCCCAGGAGATCACCCAGCTCAGCCAGCAGGGCGACAGCAATGCCCGCATCCGCATCAATCACCTCAACAATATCTACGATCGCCACTACCAGGAAATGAGCGACACCTACCACAAGCGGCGCGACACCCTCAACAAACTGCAGCAGGAAGAAAAACCCAGCGGCAAACAGCCCAGCCGCAAGGCCTTTGTGCTGCGCAAAATTGGCAGCTGCAAACAGTATCTGCAGCGCACGGTCAAGCTGACCCGCCCTTCACTGCAGGTGCAATACCGTGAGTATGCCCCGGAATACCTGCAGAAGATGCAGCAAGAACTCTGTGCCGCTCAGACCTGGGACAACACTTACGAAGAGCAGGTGCTCAGCAATGTCTTTGAAAAAGCCAATCTGGTGTTAAAATCACTCAACAGCTCCAAGAGCACGGCCCAGTTTAACCTCAAGCGCCTGTTTGACGGAGAGCCCCGCCAGGAGGTCTTTTTGCTGGCCCTGCAGGCGGTGGGCGAAGAACTCGCCAGCCTGGAGCCTCTTGCCGACGACCCGGCAGTAGCCTATGTCCAGAGCATACTGGCACCCTATCTGGCCGGCCTGCGCTTCGGCGGCCTATCGGCTGCTGCTCACAACGTCCCGACCGGTGCGGCCCGCATTGGCTATATTACCGCTTATCTGGGCCATGTCTCGCATATCAAACTCCTGTTAAACCAGCAGTACAAGCAGATCATCTATGACTTTCATACCCTCTTTGGCCTGACCCATGCCCTGCATATGCTGCAGAGCCTGCGTCAGCAAGCCGGCATCAGCTTTGAGCAGCATTTTCGCCAGAGCCTGCAGCCCGCCTGGGATACCCTGATGACCTATTGCCTGATGATTGGCAAAGGCCATTACCATTTTGTGGCCAACCCCCTGGCGCTGCACGATTACAGCTGGCATCCGCCCCTGAGTGGCTTTGGCGTTTCTGAGACCGATGAAGAAGGCTTTGGCCTGCTGGAGCTGGGCGAAGGCACCGAAGACGCTGCTGAAGAACTGCCTGCCTTCAGCTTTAAGCGCCGCCTCAGCGGCACCGTCTCGACCAAAAGTCTGCCCGCCCCCCGCTTTGGTTACCAGGCCGAAGAAACGGTGCCAGACGAAAGCAAATCAAATGACAGACCCGAGCGTCCGGCCCTGCCCCCGCCAGCCCCCGGACAGCGCCGCTTGCCGGTGGCGCCGGGCAAGTTTGAGCTTTACTCCGCCCCACCCAAGCGCCAGACGGCCGCTTTTCAGATTGAAGAAGACAATTTTTATCAGGTGCTGTCTCAGACCCAGGCGGGGCCGGCACCCGAAATGCCTCAAAGCGAAGCGATCCCAAGCGTTTCACGGCCCAGCATTCCACCACTGGAGTCCCCTGAACCCCCGGCTGCCGCTTCAGACGATGACAGCGATTTTGGTCTGCTCTCGTTTGATGCCGAAGCCAGCGTGCCCACCGCACCGCCCCCCACACCGCCTGTTACGGATCCCTTGCTCAGCCGCCGCAAGCGCTGGCTGGAGATCACCCCCGTCCCCGACGAGCAGAACCGGGAGCAGCTCAGTCAGGAAAGCAGTCTCGACAGCGATCTGAGCCGCTCTCAGGCCGCCAGGGTAGAAGGTATTCTGAAGCGCAACCGCCTCAATGCCGATATGCCGGTTGACGGCAACACCTCGGTCTCACGCTCCTTCCGGCGCCGGCTCGACCTGGACGACTGAGCTGAAGCATTCAGCGTAGTGGGCGTCCAGCAGTTCCTGCTGCAGGCCAAACATTTCGGCCTCTTCTTCAGGCTCAGCATGGTCATAGCCCATCAGGTGCAAAAAGCCGTGGGTGGCCAGCAGGGCCAGCTCGTACTCCAGACTATGGCCCTTGTCTTTGGCCTGTTCGGCGGCCTTTTCAATTGAAATGACCACATCGCCCAGCAAATGATTGATCAGGTCCTGCGGAAAAGCCAGCACGTCGGTCGGCCGATCGATTTCGCGGTATTCTGCGTTAAGGTGCTGCAAAGTGGCGTTATCGGTAAAGGTCAGGCTCAGCTCGGATTCGGGGTCGCAAGCCATGGCTTTGCCCAGGGACTCCATATAGGCGGCCCAGCGGTGATTGTCAAAGCGGTAGGTATCGTTGTAAGGGTCCAGTTCCAGGTTGATATAAATATTCATAAGGGTCCTTTAATACTGATGCTGCAGGCCCAGCAGGGCGTGCACCTCGCGCAGGGTTTCCTGGGCAATGGTGCGGGCTTTGCGGGCCCCTTCGTGCAGAATTTCTTCAACTTCAGCGGGTTTGCTGGCCCACTCAGCGTAGCGCTCACGGATCGGTTCCAGCTGGGCGTTCATGTTCTGAATCAGGATCTTTTTACAGTCCATGCAGCCGATCTCCGCGCTGCGACAGCGCGGGGCAATGTCTTCACGCTCGGCTTCAGACGAGAAGAAGCCGTGCCAGCTGAACACATTACAATCATTGGGTTCACCCGGATCGCTGCGCCGCATGCGGCGGGTGTCAGTCACGGCGCGCTTCATCTTCTGGGTGATGGTGGCTTCGTCATCGGCCAGGGCGATGTGATTGCCCAGCGATTTGCTCATTTTTTGTTTGCCGTCGAGGCCCAGCACGCGGCGGGCAGGCGTCAGCAGGGCCTGAGGTTCAGGGAAATAATCGCTTTCCACCCGCAGGTTAAACTTGCGCGCCACATCGCGGCTCAGCTCAAGGTGCTGCAGCTGGTCCTCGCCCACGGGCACGGTTCCGGCCCGGTAGAGCAGAATATCGGCTGACTGCAGAATGGGGTACGAAAACAGACCAATATTGGGGGCACCGTGCTGCTCGGCCTTTTCTTTGTACTGGATCATGCGCTCCAGGTAGTTGATGGTGGTCATGCAGCTCAGAATCCACGACAGGGCCGTATGCTCCAGCACGTCGGACTGGCGGAAGAGCACGCAGCGTTCGGGGGTCAGGCCGCAGGCCAGCAACATCATGGCCAGGTTCAGAATGCGCTCAGGCATGGCCTGGTGGTCATAGGGAATGGTCAGGGAGTGGTAGTCCACGATGCTGTAAATGCATTCGTAGTCATCGAGGTAGCGGGTCCAGTTCTGAATCGCGCCAAGGTAGTTGCCGATGTGCAGCTCACCGCTGGGCTGAATACCGCTGAACAAACGTTTTTTCATGCTTCTTACATGGCCTGCGCGGGCGGGCAGGCCCTCCTGTCTGGGCTAAACCGTGATCTGGCTACAGTATAGCGCATTTGCGCGCGGCTGCTGGTGTCTCAGTTATTTTTACCGCTGGCGGGCAGCAGCTCCACAATGTCACCCTCAATCCGCACCGCCGTGGGCGAAAGCAGGCCCAGCGACAGTACCGCAGCCGTCCAGGTCAGGGGCGTGCGCAGATGCTGGACCCGCAGTCGGATCACGCCCTGGCCCGGCTGAACGTGGCGCTGCAGCACGCCGGCCAGCACCTGTTCTGTGGCCAGGCCCTCGCGCGTGCCCAGCGGCATCTGGGGCAGGCCCAGCAGATGATAGGTCCAGACCTCCTGCTGCAGGCGACCCACCACCCGCCCGCTGCGGTAGCCGTGCAGGCGGGCGTTGAGCGAGACGGGAATCTCGGTGTCAGGGGCCTGCAGCAGCAGGCTCATGCAGCCGCTGAGGTTGCCCAGCAGCAACAGGCCTGCGATTAGTCTTCCCATATCAGCACATCCCCTTCCAGAATCAGCCAGGAGCGGGTATAAATGCCCAGGGTCAGCAGCGAGACGACCATATCCAGGGCATTGTAGCTGCGCCGGATCTGCAGGTTCTGAATCTGGTGCGGACCGGCTTCTTCCTGCAGCAGGCGGTTGACCAGCCCGTTTTCCTGTTCGGCGTAGCCAAAGACGTAGTCCAGCTGCACCTCGCGGTAAAAGTGCCGCACCACCTTGATCGGTGCGCTTTGCCGCTGGGGATGATTAAACTGCACCGGCGCATCCGCCGTGCTGTAAAGCTGAAGCTGATAACAGCCCGAAACCGAGAGCCCCAGCACAAGTGCCGGCAGAATCAGGCGACGCATCAATGGCTCAGATTGAGAGCCGGGGCTTCGCGGCGGAACTGCTGTACCAGGGCTTCAGCCTGCTGCCAGTTGAGATCTTCAGGGCGCTGCAGACCTTCGCAAAGCGTCAGCAGCAGCTGTTGCTGCAGGTTGCCGTGGGCCAGGGCCAGGGCGTAGGACACGCGGTGAAAGCTGACCAGGGAGTACTTGGGCACAAAAATGTCCGGGTAGCGCTGGGCCAGCAGCAGGCCGACCTGGCGGCGCAGCAGAAAAGCCGGATCAGCCACTTTGTCGCGCATTTCAATAAAGTTTTCGAGCGCCATGTCGGCAATGGCGTCAGCGTCGGGCTTGCGGGCGCGATAAAAATCCACAAAAACGCTGGCGAGATCCGCAGGCTGGCCGCGCAGGCGGGCAGCCAGCAGACTGCAGTCTTCAAAAGCAGCGTTCATGCCCTGGCCAAAGAAGGGCACAATGGCGTGGGCGGCATCCCCCAGCAACAGCAGACGATCGCCATGATACCAGGGCCCCAGTCGGATGGTCGAAAGCACGCCCGTGGGATTCTGTTCAAACTGGGCCACCAGATCGGGCATCAGCGGCGGCAGGTCACCAAAGTGGGTCTCAAAAAAGGCGCTGATAGCCGCCGGACTGCTGAGCTGATCAAAGCCGGGCGTATCGGCATCGCTTTCAAAAGGCAAAAACAGGGTACAGGTAAAACTGGCGTCCGGGTTGGGCAGGGCAATCAGCATAAAGCGCTGGCGCGGCCAGATGTGCAGGGCCTCCGGGTCAAGCTGAAAGCCGCCCTGGGCATTGGGGCTGAGTGTCAGCTCCTTGTAGCCGTGATCCAGATAGTCCTGGGCATAATTAACCCGCAGACGGCTGATCAGGCTCTGGCGCAGCGCCGAACCTGCACCGTCAGCCCCAATCACCGGGTTGCCACTCAGGCTGTAGTGCTTGCCGCCGGGCAGGTCCTGCATCTGGACGATGCCACTGTCGAGGTCTATACCCAGGCAGCGCTGCTCAAAGTGAATGCTGACGCGCTCGGAGGCTTCGGCCGCATCCATCAGCACCTCGTTTAAAAAGCCCCGCGAAATGGAGTAAATCGCTTCATGGGCATGCACGCCATAAGGCTGAAAGGTCAGCTGGCCTGCCGGATCATGCATCATGCGCCCACGCATGGGCAAAGCCTGCTGCATCACGGCGTCTTTGAGGCCCACTTCTTCCAGCGCATGCAGCCCACGGGCCGAGAGGGCCAGGTTAATGGAGCGGCCAGCGGACTGGGTCACTTTGCGCAGATCGCTGCGGCGCTCAAACAGGTTCACACGGTAGCCGGCCTGGGCCAGATAGAGCGACATCAGCGCTCCGGCCAGGCCAGAGCCAATCAGGTCAATGGTGCTGTTCACAATCACAATCCCTGTTTCAGTATTTCAACGGCGTCATAGACTTCGCTGAAGGTATTGTAGAGCGGGACCGGGGCCAGGCGCAAAATATCCGGTTCGCGCCAGTCCACAATCACATCCCGTTGCAGCAAAAAATCATGCAGCGCCTTGCCTTTGCCGCTGACACGCAGCGAGAGCTGACAGCCGCGCTGAGAAGGATCGGCCGGTGTCAGGATCGTGATCGCCGGCAGCTGCTCCAGCAGAAAGGCCAGATAACCGGTCAACAGGCGGCTTTTGGCGCGCAGCTTTTCCATGCCGACCTCATCAAAAATCTGCATCGAGGCCCGCAGAGCGGCGAGGGCCAGCACGGGCGGATTGCTCAGCTGCCAGCCTTCGGCCCCGCTCTCGGGCACAAAATCAGGCGGCATCAGAAAGCGGGTTTGCTGATCGTGCCCCCACCAGCCGGCAAAGCGGGGCAGGTCACTGTCGCCGTGGCGGTGGTGCACAAAGCAGCCACCCAGACTGCCGGGACCCCCGTTGAGATATTTATAAGTGCACCAGACGGCAAAGTCCACGTCCCAGTCATGCAGCTTCAGCACCAGATTGCCCGCAGCATGGGCCAGATCCAGTCCCACCAGACAGCCCTTGTCGTGGGCCGCCCGCGTAATGCTGCGCAGATCAAAGGCCTGGCCCGTGGCATAAGACACGCCACCCAGCAGCACCAGCGCCACCTCATCGCCGTGGGTTTCGAGGGCCGCCAGAATGGCTTCGGTGCTGACGCCGCTCTCACCAGGCAGGGGCTGCACCTCGATCAGATCGTGTGCCGGATCGCGCTTGTGAAACAACAGCTGCGAGACCACCGCATAGCGATCTGAAGGAAAGGCCTGGGCTTCGATCAGAATCTTGCCCCGATCCAGGCTGGGCCGGTAAAAAGAGACCATCATCAGGTGCAGGTTAACCGTCAGGCTGTTCATCACCACCACCTCGTCTGACTGGGCGCCCACCAGGCGGGCCATGGGATCGGTCAGCAGTTCGTGGTAGTATTTCCAGGGATTGGGGGCCTCCAGATGGCCTTTGACCCCATACTGGACCCAGGCATCCAGCTCACCGAGCACCAGATCACGCGCCAGACGTGGCTGCAAGCCCAGGGAATGCCCACAAAAATACAGGCAGCGCTCGCGGGTCAGGCCCGGCGGCAGGTGAAAGCGCTCACGGTAGCTGCGCAGGGGATCGTTGTTGTCCATCAACTGGGCAAAATCACGGCTGGCTTTGTATTTCATCGGCGGCCTCTTCATCGCGTTGGGATCGTTTGTGTTCATTATCGCACAGACCACTGCTGACGTCGCATCCGCCGCAATCGGAACACAATTTGCTTTGATCCCGTCTATAATAAACATAGCAAGATTGAAAGGAGGTGAAGACAAATGAAGTTTTCAGCAGTGCGTCAACACAAAAAAATTAACAGCAATTGCGAAAAGCTGATGCGGGAGTATCTTGAAGAACTCCACATGGGCAACGAACACCGCGCCACCACCATCCGACGACGCATTCAATCCCGCTACGGTAAAGAAGTGTTCCAGTTGATGGGAGTATTACCGAATGAAGAAGACGACGTCTAGCCTGCATTTCTCACAAACAGATCAGTAGATAAAAACTGGCTCCTTTCTGTAGATTAAAGTTATCACATCTGTAGATTAAAGTTATCATACAGAAATCGCAGAAAAGGAGCCAGCTGTATGAA
>JACYMC010000122.1 GCA_015272195.1 Candidatus Sericytochromatia bacterium | reverse complement strand
CGATCCCCTCAAGTCTACTCAGGGAGTGCGAAGAACGGTTCATTCTGAATCACTGAATCGGACTGGATGGCAGGAGCAATAAAATCCAGGCCACAGCAGCATTCAGCCCCAGAAAGGCTTCAAAAGGGCTGAACCTGTCTTGCTTGCCCCGGCAGGGCCACCAGCACACCAGCCAGCTCAGTCCCAGGCTGAGCAGCATGCCCAGGGCAATTTGCAGGCTGGCAGCTGCCAGCTGATTGGCCAGCGGCCAGAGCTGATGCAGGCCTGTCAGCAGCAGACCGGTGTAGAGTGCTGCAATCAGGGCCCAGCGCAGGCTGTGGGGCAAGATCATCGGCCGCTCAGGTTCAGGCCAATCACGCCGGCGATGATCAGCAGCAATGACAGGGATTTGAACCAGGACAAGCTTTCGTGAAAATAAAAAATACCGACCAGGGCAATCAGGGCTGTGCCCACGCCTGACCAGATGGCATAAGCAATGCCCACTTCAATCTGCCGCAGGGCCTGCCCCAGAAAGCTGAAGCTGGCTGCGTAGGCGCAGAAGACCAGCAGGACCAGACCGGGACGGCTCAGACCGTCAGAGAGTTTGAGCGAAAGGGTGCCCACCAGCTCCAGTCCAATGGCGGCACTTAAAAACAACCAGCTTTTGCTCATGCTCTGATGCTCCGTTGAGGCCCTATGATTTTGTTTCAGCATACCATTTCTGGCTGTAAAGGGCGCTCAGTCTGTGCTACGCTGCTCAGAAACCGCCATTTTAAAGGAATAAAGAGATGCTGAGCCCCCCAGAAGTCTATCCCAGCGCACATCAGCTTAATGTGATCGATGATTATCACGGTACTCCCGTCGCCGATCCTTTTCGCTGGCTTGAAGATCCTGCGACCGAAGCCAGCCGTGAATGGACGCAGGCCCAGAACCAGCTGACGCGCAGCGTGCTGGACCAGCCTGTGCGATCAGTGATTCTGAAGCGCCTGCAGACCCTCGTGGACTATGAGCGCGCCTCCGCCCCGGTGAAACGCGGCAACCGTTATTTTTTCTGGCAGCATCACGGCCTGCAGAACCAGCCCATTCTCTACTGGCAAAAGCGTTTCAGTGAAGAACCCCGTCCCCTGCTGAACCCCAATACGCTCAGCAAGCAGGGCATTGTCTCGATCATGAACACCGAACCCAGCCTCGATGGCAAATGGCTGGCCTACAGTCAGGCCCAGCGTGGCAGCGACTGGCAGGAAATCCATATCCGTAATGTGGAAACCCGCCAGAACAGTGAAGAAGTGCTGCAGCACACCAAATTTGCCGGCATTGCCTGGCATCCCGATCACAGCGGCTTTTACTATAATCGCTACCCGGATCCGGGCACGGTCAATGAAGCGGATCAGACCTATTATAACCGGGTGTACTGGCACAGCCTGGGCAGCGATCAGAGCGAAGATATCCTTGTCTATGAGCGACCCGATCAAAAAGATTTTGACTTCTGGCCGCGCATCAGTCCGGATGGCGCCTATCTGACCCTGACGGTTCATCTGGGTACGGATCGGCGCAACCGCTTTTATTACCGGCCCCTGGCCGATACAGACGGCACCTTTGTGCATCTGCTGGACACCGCTGATGCCCATTACCGCTTTCTGGGCAACCAGGGTCAGCGCTTTTATTTTTATACCGATTATCAGGCCCCCCGTGGCCAGGTGATTGCCATTGATATTACCCGTCCCGAACCCGAACATTGGGAAACCATCATTCCAGAAACCGAAGACAAGCTCGATCAGGTGATGATAGCAGATCATCACTTTGTTTGCGCATACCTGCACCATGCCCATCACCGGCTCTGGATTTATGAACTCAGTGGCCGGGCTGTGCAGGAGATCAGCCTGCCGACCCTGGGCACGGTCAGCAATTTGCAGGGCAAAATGCACGATAACGAGTTGTTCTTTTCCTTTTCGTCCTTTTTGTTTCCGGCGCGGGTCTATCTTTATGCCTTTAAAACCCGTGAGTTGAGTGTGCTTTCTGAAAACAGCCCTGACTTTGATCCTGAAGCCTATACGACCCGTCAGGTATTCTGTCATTCCAAAGACGGCACGGCTGTGCCCATGTTTCTGGTTTACCGTAAGGATCTGGAGCCGCTGCAGGAATTGCCGGTGATGATGTATGGTTATGGTGGCTTTCGCAATGCCCTGACGCCCAACTTTTCGGCCACCCTGATTCCTTGGCTGGAGCAGGGCGGGATCTACTGCCAGGTCAACACCCGTGGTGGCTCGGAGTACGGCACCGACTGGTATCGGGCAGGAACCCTGGCCCAAAAACAAAATGTGTTTGATGACTTTCAGGCTGCCGCGCGCTATCTGATTGCTGAAGGCATCACGCGGCCCGATCAGCTGGCTATTCGTGGCGGCAGCAACGGCGGCTTGTTGGTGGCGGCCTGTATGTTGCAGGCCCCCGAACTGTTTGGCGCAGTGGTCTGTCAGGTGCCTGTCCTGGATATGCTGCGCTACCACCGCTTTACCATTGGGCGTTACTGGGCTTCAGACTATGGCAATGCGGAGACGGACCCCGAACATTTTGCTTTTTTAAAAGCTTACTCTCCCCTGCACAATGTCAAAAGCCAGCAGGTTTACCCGCCTGTCCTGATTACCTCTGCCGATCACGATGATCGGGTGGTCCCGGCCCATGCCAAAAAGTTTGCTGCCACCGTGCAATCCCTGAGCCCTGAGAGCGTCACTCTCCTGCGGGTGGATACGGATGCCGGTCATGGTGCGGGCAAACCCCTGAGCAAGTCGCTGGAAGAGTTTGCGGATATCTATACCTTTTTGATTCAGGCCTTGCAGTTGAACTGGCGCTGAGAACTCCTGACCTGTCAAAGGCGCTGTGTGACAGTGTTTGCTGCGGTTTGTTGTTTTGTTTGGTTAAGCTGGGGTTAATCTTGATTTAATTGCAGGCAAAGCCTCGCAAGATCTGGTTTTGTCTGAACGACATCAGATATTAAGAATAAATTAATATCTGGTAAGCGAGGAATGCATGAGCGCAGTTCAACTTCAGCCCATGGCGTCTTTCAATCCCTATAGCCCGCCGGCCTATATGCAGCCCGGCAGAAGCACGGCAGCCGTTGCGCCGAGCGCTTATGGCGGTGATGCGGTTGACTTTGCTTTTTATGATGTAAACCGGCCCGCGAGCACCGACAGTGCGATCACCAAAATGTTTGTCGGTGGGTTAACAGGTTTTCGCTTTACCAAATCACCCGGTCAGAACCTGACCCAGTTTGGCCTTAATTCTGTTGGGATTGGGGCAGCTATCAGCGGCGGCCTTTCGGTGGTCAAAAACGTGGCTTCTTTAAGCTACGGTAAACAGGACGCTTCCCGGACCGTCAGCAATATTCTGACTGACACCCTGCAGGGCGGCGTCAGCGCCCTCGGCGGCACCATTGGTGGCGTGGGCGCCAATCGCCTGCTGACTGCACTCGGTGCAGCTGCTGGCGCGCCTCTCACCATTGCAACCATTGTGGGCGGCGCGGTAGGCGCTGTGGCGCTGAACCATATTCTGAATACCGAGTCCCTGCGAAATACCTTAAGGTCTTAAACAAAGATTCGTTTTTATTACTCCCTCACTCATGCCCCTTCCGTTCTGGAGGGGGTTTTTTGTTTGTGTCTGGGTTAAGTGCTTAACCAGAAGCTAAGGTTTTGTGCGGCATTTTCGGCTGGCCTGCCAGTGTCGCTGAGGCCTGTGTGCTGCTGACGCTTATACGGGTCATACAGGCAGGCTCAAAGGCTCTGTATTCAGGCCAGCTTCCGTGTCTATCTGCCTCCAATACAGGCCCAAACGCGGTATAATGCACAAAATGTTTTCAGAAAGAGTAGCCCATGAACGATCAGCCCACCCCCGCAGATAATCAGGCCTTTATTACCATCCAGGACGAAATGAAGCAGTCCTTTATGGATTATGCTATGTCCGTGATTGTCTCCCGCGCGCTGCCTGACGTGCGGGACGGTTTAAAGCCTGTTCACCGCCGCATTCTCTACGCCATGGGTGAAATGGGCATGACCCCCGACAAACCCTTCAAAAAGAGCGCCCGTATTGTCGGTGAAGTGCTGGGTAAATATCACCCGCATGGCGACAGCGCAGTCTATGACACCATGGTGCGTATGGCCCAGCCCTTTTCAATGCGCAACCTGCTGGTTGACGGCCAGGGCAACTTTGGCTCGATTGACGGTGACTCTGCCGCCGCCATGCGATATACCGAAGCCCGTCTGACCAAGTTTGCCACTGAAATGCTCGCCGATCTCGACTGCGACACCGTGGCCTTTACCGATAACTTTGACGGCTCCCTGCAGGAACCCGTGGTGATGCCCAGCAAAGCCCCGAACCTGCTGCTCAACGGGGTCACCGGTATTGCCGTCGGTATGGCCACCGAAATTCCACCGCACAATCTCAAAGAAGTGGCCGAAGCCCTGCAGCATCTGATTGCGCATCCAGAAGCTGAAATCAGCGAACTGATTGAATTTGTCAAAGGGCCTGACTTCCCGACCGGTGGCATTATTCTGGGCAACCGGGGCATTCGCCAGGCCTACGAAACGGGTCGGGGCAGCATTACCGTGCGCGCCCTGGTCGAGCTTGAAGAGGGCAATAAGCGCGAACGCGATAAGCTGATTGTCAAAGAGATTCCCTACCAGCTCAACAAAACCCGCCTGATTGAGCAGATTGCCGATTTGGTGCAGACCGGCAAACTGGAAGGCATTGCCGATCTGCGCGATGAGTCCGACCGCAACGGCATGCGCATCAATATTGAGCTGAAGCGCGATGCCAACCACCAGGTGGTACTCAACAACCTCTTTCAGCAGACCCGCCTGCAGTCCAACTACAGCTTTAATATGGTGGCCCTGGTCAACAACCGGCCCCATCTGCTGAACCTCAAAGAAATTCTGGTGGCCTTCCTCAATCACCGTATTGAAGTGATTCGTCGCCGCACCCAGTTCTTTCTGACCAAGGCCGAAATGCGCGCCCATCTGGTGATTGGCTTCTTGAAGGTCATGGACAATCTTGACGAAGTGATTGCCCTGATCCGGGCCGCCGAAAGCTCCGCTGACGCGCACTTGCAGCTGATTGAGCGCTTTGGCCTGAGCGAAAAACAGGCCTCTGCCGTGCTCGACATGCAGCTGCGCCGCCTGACCGGCCTCGAAAAGCGCAAGCTCGAAGCTGAGCAGAATGAGCTGAATCTGCAAATAGCAGACTACCAGGGCATTCTGGCCTCACCTGAACGGGTCAACACGATCATCAGCGGGGAGCTGCAGGAGCTGGTCGACAAGTATGACGATGGCCGCCGCACCCAGTTTGAAGTGGATCCGGGCGATTTTACCTACGAGGATCTGATCCCCGATGATGCCATGGCCGTTTTTATGACCGCCCAGGGCTATATCAAGCGCATGACCCTCGATACCTTTGAACAGCAAAAACGCGGCGGGCGCGGTATTTCGGGCATGCAGCTGCGCGACGATGACTATATCGAGCACTTTGTGGCCACCTCGGCCCACAATACCCTGCTCTTCTTTACCACCCGGGGCCGGGTCTACGGTCTTAAGGTCTACGAGGTGTCCGAGTCCAGCCGACAGTCCAAGGGCAGCAGCATTGTGAATCTGCTGCAGCTTGAAGCGGGCGAAAGCGTAACGGCCATGCTTTCGATCAACCAGTTTGATCCGGGCTACCATCTGATTATGCTGACCCGTAACGGCCTGATCAAAAAGACCGAGCTGACGGCCTTTAAAAACATCCGGCGCTCTGGCCTGATTGCCATCAATCTGGATGATGACGATTCACTCGGCTGGGTCAAGCTGACCGATGGCCAGCAGCACGTGCTGATCGGCACGGCTTCCGGCATGTCGATTCGTTTTGCCGAAGAAGATGTGCGCCCCATGGGACGTGGTACCCGTGGTGTCAAAGCCATTCGCCTGCGCCCAGAAGACTATATTGTGGGCCTGGCCGTGCCCCAGGCAGAGCAGACCATTCTGACTGTGACCACCAATGGCTACGGCAAGCGCACCGAGCTGGACGAGTACCGCCTGCAGAGCCGCAATGGCTCTGGCGTGATCAATATCAAATTGCGTCAGGATGGCAAAGTCGCCGCCGTCCTGGCTGTGGATGGCGATGAAGACATTATTGTCGTCACCTCTCAGGGTATTGTGATCCGCCAGCACGTTAACAGCATCAGCACCTATAAGCGTGGCTCCAAAGGCATGACCATTCAGCGCCTGGGGTCTGATGACCATATTGTGGCCGTGGCCCGCGTGGATCGCGAAAGCGAAGCCGAAGCCCCTGAGATCGAAGCTGGCGCTGAAGAATCCTTACCCGAAGCCGCTGCCGCTGGCAGTCAGGCCCCCAGAGAAGAGGCTGAATAACTCCTGTGACCGAAATTGAACGCATCCGCAACTTTTCGATTATTGCCCATATTGACCACGGCAAATCCACCCTGGCTGATCGCCTGATCGAGACCACCGGGGCCCTCTCCCATCGCGAAATGATGGAGCAGGTGCTCGATAGTCTTGATATTGAGCGTGAGCGGGGTATTACGATTAAATCCCAGTCCGCCCGTCTGGCCTATAAAGCCTCTGATGGCAACGATTATGTGCTCAACCTGATCGATACGCCGGGTCACGTCGATTTTAACTATGAGGTTTCCCGCAGTCTGGCGGCCTGTGAAGGGGCTTTGCTGATTGTGGATGCCACCCAGGGGGTTGAGGCCCAGACCATTGCCAACCTCTATCTGGCGCTGGAGCACGATCTGGATATTATTCCGGTGATCAATAAAATTGATCTGCCCAGCGCTGATGTGGACGGGGTCAAAGAACAGATTGCCGATCTGGGTCTTGACCCGGATGATGTGGTTCTCTGCTCTGCCAAAGCCGGCATTGGCATTCAGGAACTGCTGGAGGCGATTGTTTTTAAAGTCAAGCCGCCACGCGGAAAACCTGACGATCCCCTCGAGGCCTTGATCTATGACTCTGTATATGACCCTTACCGGGGCACGATTGTCTTTTTCCGTATCTTTCAGGGCACGCTGCACAACAAAGATCTGATTCGCTTTATGGCTTCAGGCCGTGAGTATGACGTGTCTGAAATGGGCGTGCTTGTCCCCGTGCGCAAGCCGGTCAGCAGTTTGAGTGTGGGCGAAACCGGCTATCTTTCGGCTGAAGTCAAAGATGTACAGCATGCCCGCGTGGGCGATACCATCACCCAGGTCAAGCACCCGGCCAGCGAGCCGCTGCCGGGTTACCAGCCGGCGATTCCGATGGTGTTTTGCGGCCTGTATCCTGTCGATTCTGACGACTACCCTGAACTCAAAGAAGCGCTCGGCAAGCTGCAGCTCAACGATGCCGCTCTCTCCTTTGAACCCGAAACCTCCGGGGCCCTGGGTTTTGGTTTTCGCTGCGGCTTTCTGGGGTTGCTGCATATGGAGATCATTCAGGAGCGTCTGGAGCGCGAGTACAATCTCGATCTGATTGCCACGGCCCCTTCGGTGGTTTATGAAGTGCTGACTGTCGAGGGTGAGGTGCTGCGCATCGACAACCCCCAGAATCTGCCCAACCCCCAGATGATTGAATCCATGATGGAGCCTTATGTCAAAGTGACCATTATTGCGCCCAAAGAATATGTGGGGGCCATGATGGAGCTGGCGCAGAGCCGCCGGGGTATTTTTGTCAGCATGGACTACCCCACACCCCAGCGTGTGACCCTGGTCTATGAACTGCCCCTCAATGAAATGATGGCCGACTTTTTTGATCAGCTGAAATCCCGCAGCTCCGGCTATGCTTCGCTTGATTATGAAATGATCGGGCAACGCGACGCTAAACTGGTGAAGCTGGATATTCTGCTCAATGGTGAGGTAGTGGATGCTCTCTCGTGCATTGTGCCCAAAGAAAAAGCCTACTTTGTTGGCAAGCAGCTGGTCAGCAAGCTCAAAGAGATCATTCCGCGCCAGATGTTTGAAATTCCCATTCAGGCGGCCGTGGGTAGCCGGGTGGTCAGCCGCGAAACGGTCAAAGCGATTCGCAAAAACGTATTGGCCAAGTGTTATGGCGGCGACATCAGCCGCAAGCGCAAACTGCTCGAAAAACAAAAAGCCGGTAAAAAGCGCATGAAACATGTGGGCCGGGTGGAAGTGCCCCAGGATGCCTTTATGGCCGTGCTGAAAATCGGAACAGAATAGGAGTCTTAAGATGTCTGAATCCCATGCCCCTCTGGCTGAAGCCGATCTGACGCAGGCCAGCGGTCTGACCCTTGAAGATCTGACCCGTCTGCATGAAAGCCATATTTTGCCAGCTGAAACTGCTGTCACAGAGACAGAAGCAGAAGCAGAAGCAGAAGCAGAAGGCGAAGACGCACTGGCGCTGAATGCCCCGGCTTCCCGCCCGGCTGATTTGCGTCAGGCGCTGACGCTGGACCTGGCTGGCGAAAGCTATCAGCTGGACCAGCAGGACGATCTCAAGCACTTCCAGCAGCAGTCTCAACAGCTTCTGGGGCATGATCTCCCTGCGCTGATGACGCAGCTGGGGCACTATCTGCATGCCCAGGAGCAATTGCAGATCCTCTACGATCGTCTGGCGCTCCTGTCAGAGCAGCGGGGAGCGGCCAGCGAAATCATGCAGCTGGCCCGTCAGATCGAAAACTTCGAAAAGCAGCTGCAGCAGGCGCGTTTTGAACCCAGGCAGCTTCAGCAGCAGGAGCAGTCCATTCATGAGCTGGGTGCGGTGCTGAATGCTTACCATCAGGTCTTGCAGGCTTTACAAACCCTGACCTGATGGGATGATTTTATTAAACTTTTGTTAAGTCACTCAACTTCGCAGCATCGGCTCGGATATAAACCATACGCCGTGTTCTGACGCAAGGAAGGAGGCAGACACCCATGGCCATGGAAAGCATCTATAATGTACCGGAATTTCGCTATAATCATCGGGTTGAGCAGGCTGCCGGTCAAAAACGCGAGCGCCGCGAGCAGGAAGAAGAGCAAAAGCGCAAAAAAAAGAAAGGCAATGCGAAAGCTGCCAGTCTGTTTGAAAGTCTGGCCGACAGCATCGGCCAGTACAGTTACGACGAGCCCTTTCAGTTTAACGGCTAGGGTTTATGACACAGTAAAACGCCCTTCAGAAAACCATCTGAAGGGCGTTTTGTATGGGTTTTACCGGGGCTTAGAGCTGGCCGGCCATATCGATCAGATACAGGGCGGCATCCCGGTTTTCGTTCCAGAAGTCTTTGACACGGGAATAGGGCGGGTCAAAGCCGTCTCCCCAGGAGCCAATCTCGGTGGTGTAAGAGTAGAGGCCCAGCTCACCATAGGTGAAGTCGTCGGTCAGGCCGGAGGCCACATAGAGGTCAGCAGCCTGCTGGGGTCGGTAACCGGTCATCTGGCCGAGCTTCTGGCCGATTTCGACCAGCTTGGCGTTGGGTACACGCTGGGTGGTGTAGCCCCAGGGCCAGAGAATCAGGTTACTGAAGCTGTGATAAGACATCATCACCTTCAGGTTGCGGCGTGAGGTGAGCAGGTTGCGCACGGCCTGGGTTTCGGGCTCTGAAAAAGGCGCTTCACCGCGATAGGTGTCGCTGGCCGGACTGGTGGAAGCGCCACCGCCGCCCCACTGGTAGCTGTAGTTGCGGTTCAGGTCGGTGCCGCGGTGACGGCCATGCACGTGGGTGTTTTTGCGCCAGTTCTGGCCCTGCTCTGCCAGGATGTGTCCGTCGGGGTTGACCATGGGCACCAGCCAGATGTCGCGGCTATCCATCAGGCGGGTGATCTCGGGGTCTTTGCCGTAGTTTTCGGTCAATAAATCGATCAACAGCAGTGGAATCTCAACCGTGGCCAGCTCGCGGGCGTGGTGGTTGCCCAGGAAGAGAATGCCGGGCTTTTGATCCGGGTTGCCCTGGCCGCTCAGGCGTACAGCCCAGATATCGCGGTTGGCCTGGCCCTGGGTTTTTTCCCAGGTGTCACCGATATCGTGCAGTGAGGCAATCTGGCTGTGGCGCTGGGTCACGCTGCGGAGTTTCTGCAGCATTTCGTCGTAAGTGTGATACTGGGGATCAAAGGTGTTGGCTGCGCTGATACCCCGCTCGGGGCTGATCAGCTCAAAGGGCAGACGGCTGTCCTGCAGGCGCTGGAAGACTTCGTCGTTGACCTGGCCGAGCACGTGCTGGGGAGTGACCATCCAGACATCCATGCCGATTTCATTCAGCTGGTTGATCTGCTGCTGGTTGCTGTAACGTACTTTCAGAACCGTATAACCGTTCTGAACCAGGGGACGCATGCTTAAAAAAGAGTTCTGAAAAGTGGGTTGAAAGTTGCCACTGTACTCGATCAGTTTGCTGCTGACCGGGCCGGACTGGCCCTGGAAGTTGACGGGGCGGGCATTGGGTGCAAACATGGCGGGCTGGGTGCTGCAGCCAAAAATCAGCAGCGCGGCAGAAGCCAGTGCGGAACGACGAAATAAACGCATGATGTAATCATAACTCCTGTCTGTAGTTTAAAAGGATCAAAAGCTGAAGCCTGTGGGTGCCAACGGCTTTGAAACGGTACAAGTCCTTTTAAGCTTAACATATATTTAAACTAAAAGCAACTTCAAAGAGAACAGAAAAACCTGGCCGGCAGTCTGTCTTTTTGCAAAATGTAGGGGGGAAGAAGTGGGCGCTACAGGACTCGAACCTGTAACCACCTCGGTGTAAGCGAGGTGCTCTACCAATTGAGCTAAACGCCCAGACGTTTGTTTGGTATATAATACGAACTGAATTCTAATGCTTTTTGTCGAAGCTGACAAGAGGACTGAATTAAAAACACGACAGCTGACAGAGAGATTCCACCCCAACGGCGCTTCATGTTAAAATGCATGGGTCAAATTTCAGTGTCATTTCAGAAAGCAGGACCATTACCTTGACAGAGACAACATCTCAACCTCAGGCCAAACTGGTGATTTTACGCGGAGGCACCCAGGGCAAAGAGTTCACCCTTGACGGTGAAATCATTTCCATTGGCCGCTGGGACCCGGATGGGGGTGCTTTTCCCGAAATTGATCTGACCAACGACGATATCGAAGCCAAAATCTCTCGCAAACACTCCCGTATTCTGGTCAAAGACGGCACTTACATGCTGGAGGACATGGGCAGTCTCAATGGCACCTATATTAACCGGGGGCCGCGCCTGGTGCCCGGTGAACCGCAGGAAATCAAAGACGGTGATGAAGTGATTATGGGTAAAACCTTTTTCCGCTTTGAGATTCTGACAGGCGAAGACGCCTAAAACAGCCCTTTGCTGTACCCATCCTGATGTTGCACATGTTAGGATAGAAACAGCTTAAAGCAAGGTTACGCATTTTTATGTCACGTTCGCGTGCAATGATCTCACAATTTATTCAGGGCGAAGAACGCCGCCAGTTTAAGGATATTGTCAAAGCCCTGGCTTTTGTGATCGATCTGGCCGAAGGTTATGATGCCCAGCATGGCTATAATGTGGCACTGAGCGCGGTGCAGCTGGGCAAGTATGTCGGCCTGAACGCCAATCAGCTGCGCAACCTGTTTTACGCGGGTTTGCTGCACGATGTGGGCGAGGTCGGCTTTCCCAAAGAAAACGAAGACTGCGATTATTTTGAATGGCAGTTTCACCCTTATATTCATCAGCATCCCCTGATCGGTGAGGCGATTGTCAGCCAGCTGCCGACCCTTAAAGCTTGCAGCCAGTTTATTCGCTGGCATCACGAAGCCTGGGATGGCAGCGGATATCCTGACAAGTTGCGGGGTGATGCTATTCCGATCGAGGCTCAGATCATTGGGCTTTGTGATATTTTTGATGTGGCTGGCAGCGTTTACCACGATCAGCAGGAGCTGAAGCGTCGTCTGGGACCGGTGCTTAAAAATCGCTTTGCGCCAGATTTGATCAGCGCCTTTCGCCGCGTGCTGGCCGAGACCGAGATCTGGAATGCGGGCAATTTTGACCAGCCCACCTGGAACAGTCTGGGCATTGACAGCGTGGATCTGGCGCTGCTGATGAACCTGGAGGTGGATTATTTTAAGCTGACGCTGAAAACCTTTGCCAATGTGATCGACGCCAAGCACCAGTACACCAAGGGGCACTCTCTGCGGGTTGCCACCCTCTCACGCCGTATTGCTGAGATGATGGGCTTTGAAGAAGAAGAAGCCGCCAGAATTGAGCGGGCAGGATTTTTGCACGATGCTGGCAAGGTGGGGATTTCACGCTGTATTTTAGACAAACCAGGCCCGCTGTCGGATCTGGAGTATAATCGGATCAAAGCACATCCCGGGATGTCGGCGGCCCTGTTGAACACCGTGCAATGTCTGGCTGACCATGCCCCCCTGGTGCGTCACCATCATGAACGCTTTGATGGCAAGGGCTACCCTGATCGGCTCAAGGGTGAGGACATCCCCATTGGCAGCCGGATCCTGGCCGTGGCTGACACCTACGACGCCATGACCTCAGACCGGGCTTATCGTAAAGGCCTGCCCGACAAGGTGGCCCGCGAAGAAATTGTGCGTTATCGCAACATCATGTATGATCCGCAGGTGGTTGAGGCCTTTCTGCTGATTTCAGCTGAAGAAATCCGGGTGCTCTTTGAGAGTGCTGAAAAAGCCAGTCAGCTGGTCTATTAGAGACTTGTCCTGATTCAGGCCACGGGGCGTTCGGCGGGCACCATGCTCCGATAAGCATCCAGAATCAATTGTGTGAGTCGCCGGCGTGAGATCAGCCCTTTTTCTGCCAGCAACCAGGCCAGATCTTTGCCCTGATCTTCGGCTTTCATACGCTGCTCAAGCGCATGCATCAGGGTTTCAGAGTCATAACCCTGGCAATTCAGCAAGGCCAGCAGGGGATCTTTCACTGATGCCTGTTGATCCAGCAGCAGCCGCAGAAGATGATCGGGCAGATCACCGTTCAGCACCAGCAGATCGGCCAGTGGCCTGGCCGAGACCGGCAATGTTCCCAGGCTGTTTAAGCCCAGGGCGCTCAGGGCTTCCTGATTCAGATAGCCACCTTGTGTCAGGCGCAGGCGAAATTGGTTCAGCGCCTGGCGGCGGCCCAGAATCTCACCGGCCGGGGTCAGGGGCAGGGTCAGCAGGGGGGCGTGCAGCAAGGCTTCAATCTGGCGGGCCTGAACGCCCAGCTGGCGCTGCAGAATCTCGCCGGGATAAATCCGGGCAAAACCGGCTTGCAGGGTCTGATACACCACAAAATGTTCGGGTGTCAGCAAGCCGTGTTCCAGACAGAGATGGGCCAGGGGCTCTTCGTCCAGCGGGCCGTGGCTTTCGCGCAGGGCGGTCAAGGTTTTGGGGCTGAGGGCGTTAAAGGCGATCAGAATCTGGGAATAACTCAACGTAGCGTCCTGGGGGCGGCCATACTGGTAGTGCAGGGCCCAGATCAGGCGCTCAGCCTTCACCAGACGGCTATTGTGCAGCAAATAAAAAAGAGACGGTTTTAAACAGCTCACGCAGCAGGACTCCTGAACAGATTGACAGATTGCATACAAACGATAGAATAAAGCGCGTCATGCTTGACGCTTCTTCATAAATCTTAATACTTTGGCGTTCAGAAGTCAATCACTCTGTTGCTGGTTCTGGCTGCGCTCCAAAAGCTGTTCAAAAGTCTGCTGCAGATCCCGGTTTAAAGGCAGATTCTGGGCTTCACAATAGGCGCGATACACTGAGATCGGATCGTCCAGGCGCAGATCCTGCCAGCGAGGTCGCTGTTCCTGCTGGCGGGGGGTGATGAATTCAACCTGCAGCAGGCGGGGCCCCAGGGCTTCACGCAGACTGTCTGCCAGGCTTTTGCGCGGTGCGTCGACCTGAATGCGCAGCTTGAGATAGCCCGGCATCTCAGCCCAGCTGGCCCGGTTTTCGGGTATCAGATCCTCATGACACTGGATCAGCTGCAGGGGATGACTGAGTTCCAGGGTGTGCTGGCTAATCTGCGGTCTTTTACCGGCAGCAAAGTCAATGATTTGCACGCTTTTACTCATACCCTGCTCGCTGAAATCGATCTGGTAAGGGGTGCCTGAATACCAGGCCGGGGCTGCAGCGCCCTTGACCTGCTGGCACTTATGAATATGGCCCAGGGCGATATAATCAAAATGCTCTGGCAGGTGCTGGGGCTGCACAGCAAAGGTATCCGCCAGCGACAGGCTGCGCTCGGAATGGGTGGGCTCAGCACCACTGAGCATCAGATGAGCGCACAGCAGATGGTGATCGGCTGGCGGGCGTTCGCGTGTCAGCATATCCAGCAGGGCCGCGACCTTGTCAGCATAGCGCTGGCGTTGTTGGGCCAGATTCTCAGCTCCTGTACCCAAAGCGGGTGCCAGACGCACCAGCTGCCGTTCAGAAGGGTAGGGCAGGGCCGTCAGGCAGATGCTTTGATCACCCACTTGTGTCACCCAGTGCGCCTGGCGCTGAATACGGTCAAACACCCGTACAGAGGCCAGCGCCAGAATCTCGCGCATGCTCTGCCAGAGATGAGCACTGTCGTGGTTGCCGGCAATGATCAGAGCGGGCACCTGGCGGCGATGCAAATCCAGAAAAAACTGATTCAAAACGGCCATGGCCCGTGCAGACGGGTGAAAACTGTCGTAGAGATCGCCGGCCACCACCAGCAGGTCAATTTTTTGCTGTTCGATCAGATCCAGTATCTGCTGCAGGGCATGCTGCAGATCGGGCAGGCGATCCTGTTTATAGAGCGTTTTGCCCGCATGCCAGTCGGAGGTATGCAGAATGCGCATCAGCTGTTCTCCCAGATATTGCGAAAGTTTTGCTGCAGCTTTGCGGGCAGATCATAAAAGCGCAGCTGAATATATTCTTCCCGTTTGAGGCCCATGATCAGGCCCTGCTGCAGAGCGTAGAGGTCGACAATGTCCTGGCAGGCGCTTAAAAAAGCCTGGCTGACCTGACCTTGTTGCAGCTGAATCTGCCCCTGGTGAATGTGAAGCACAAAGCAGGGCTGCTGGGCCAGACGGTAAAATAAAAAGCGCAGTTTTTTAAACATACTCACCTTTGCATTGTAGCGCGATCTGCCGGGGATGCCAGCAGACAGCGTGATATAATGGCTTTATGTGTACGCCTTCGCGCCCTGGCAAAGCGGCGCTGCAAAGCTGGTGGCAGGCCCATGCTGCTGGCGATGTTGCAGCCCGGCATCATCTGATCACCCACTATCTTTACCTCGTTAAATATGCTGTGGGGCGCATGCTGGTGCAGCTGCCGGCCCATATTGACGCTGAAGATCTCAGTGGTTATGGTCTGATGGGCCTGATTCAGTCTGTCGATAAGTTTGAGCCCGCGCGCGGGGCCCGTTTTGAAAGCTTTGCCATGTTGCGTATTCGGGGGGCGATTCTGGATCAGTTGCGAGCCATGGACTGGATGCCGCGATCGTTGCGTCAGAAGGCCAAAGCCATTGAGCAGGCGATTCAGACCATTGAGCAGCGCAGCGGTCAGCCAGCTGACGAAGCAGCCATTGCTGCTGAGCTGGGTATCAGTCCCGAAGCGCTGCAGCAGCAGCTGGCTGATACGGCTTTTCTGGTGCTGTCGCTGGACTACCTGCTGCAGCCTGACAGCGATGAAACCCTTAAAGACAGCCTGGCCGATCCGGGCCTATTGCCTGAAGAGCAAGCCGAACGCCAGCTGACCCGTGAGGCGCTGGCGCAGGCGCTGGCCAGTCTGCCGGCACGCGAGCAGCAGCTGATGAGCCTGTATTATTTTGAAGGTCTGACCCTTAAAGAAATTGGCAGTCTGCTGGGGCTGACCGAAGCGCGTATCTGTCAGCTGCACAGTCAGTGCCTGCACCGCCTGCGCGCGCGCTTGCAATAAGCCTAAAGCCCCCGAAGTAATTCGGGGGCTTTTAAGGGTTTAGGTAACTGACTTTAAGAGCCGCTGCAGTTGCCTGTGCCAATCGGTCTGGCGCTGATATTCATATCAGGTGCCAGGTTGATCTGACCAGAGCGCACATTCAGCAGCACGGAGGTGTTGGGAATGTAGCAGTCCGACAGGGTGCCATCGGCATTGACCATAGCAGCCACCAGCATAATGCGGGTACCGGTGGGTACGTTGCGCAGGTAGTATTCACCGGTTTGTTTGTTGACCACATCAATATTGCCCGAAGACAGGTTGGCCTGGATGCGGTTCAGCAGTGTTGGGTTCAGCAATTCATTGCGGCGCGGATCATAGTTCACGTCATCACCCATGTCGATAAAGGTGATGCGCAGTTCGCCGGGCAGATCAGGATTAATGCCTTTGATGATGCCTTTGACATCACCCAGTCCTGAAACGACCTGGGGCCGGCGCAGAATAATGCGTTCGGTAGAAATGGTGTCACCAGGGGGCACATAAATCGGGATGCTTTTCTGCGTCTGGAAGTTGGTCATCGAAATGGTAATGTTTTGCTGACCGCCAGGGACGTTTTTGAGCTTGAGACTCATGTTGACGTTGAAGTCTAAAAACTCATCGGTAATTTTAACAATATCTCCCGTACGGCCAATCACCGTTACCGGATAAAAGGGTGTGACAGGATATTCAATTTCTTCGACAATATCTGTGCCTTCAACCTCAACAAAAGCCCGTTGCGGGTTGAGAATGCTTAAGTAGTTATGGTAAGTGGCCACTGGCTCAAAAGAAGCCAGCACGCGCTTGCAGCTGTTGGGTGCCAGCGGATGGATATATTCTTGCGCGTCATCCAGTCCGCAGCTGACGAAGGGTGAGCTTTCTGCCGCAAAATTAACAACAATACTGCCCACGGGCTGCAGTTGAATATCCTGCGCAACCTTTTCAGGCGCCTGATTGCTGTCGAAGGTCGCAGGTGGAATCTGCAGCGTAATAGGTGCATAGCCTGTCGGCGGCTCGACTTCAAGAACAAAGGGCGCAATGGGCGCACCATTTAACACAAAGCGTCCACCTTCGCCGGTGCGGGTAGAGATATTGCTGCCCTGCACCCGGATACGCACACCTTCTAAAAAGACGTTGGAGTTGGTCTGATCGCCCAGAACGCCCTCAACAATGCGAATGTTATTGGTATCGATGGTCACCAGCGGGTTGTCGTCAAAGGCTTCAACGCCTACAGAAAAAGGGAAAAGCTGGCCGTCAGGCGTGACTTCGAGTTCAGGGCTGGACACTTCCAGAGTGAATTCACCCTGCGCATTGGTGGTAGTAGAACGGAAGTTAAACTCTTTGTCCTGTACACGGGCGTTGCTGAGCGGGTTACCGTTGGTATCGAGCAGTGTGCCTACAATACGACGGCTTTGCTGTGATGTTGAAGCCAGCTGAGCCTGAATAGCTGATAAGTCCAGTACACGTCCAGGAAACAGCATTTGATTCTGATCAAAAATATTGGCAATGCGAATCGTTAAGCGCTTGCCTTCTTTAGGAACCTCAATACCGTCAATATAAAAGCGCCCCATGGCATCCGAATCAACACTCTTAATTTCCGTGCCACGATCCAGAATCTGTACCGCAATGGGGGTGCGTGGGGGGACCAGACGGCCATCAGCTGCCCGACCCGTATAAAGAATACCTGTGACAGACGCTGTGCCTTCTGCAGGTGTTCCGGTCGGTGCCCCCAGTAAAGCGCTGAGCGGGTTACTTCCGTCTGGCGCCTGACAGGCAACAGGGAGGGTTGTGGCCATCAGCAGGCAGGCCAGGCCTGAAAAAGAGAAACGTTTAAATGACTTCATGTGACCTTATTGTCCTCCGGGATTGGGTGCTGTAGGTGCAGGCGTACTTCGTGTTTCAGGTTCGGTAGGCACTTCCAGCCCCCCTCTGAAAACCAGGCTTTCGAAGCGCAGAGCGGTTGTAAAAGAAACCTGAACATTATGACCATTGAGATCGGTGCCATACAGGGTAACTTCAGCGGTTCCATCCTGCACGCGCGGGGCGTTATTGCCTGGATAAACCACGTTGCGGATATCTGTGTCGGCACTCAGGATCGGAAACTGAATTTCCGTTTGTCCGCCTTCCTGCATGCCTTTAGAAAGGGGATATTCTTTCAGCGGCAGACGTGTGCCGTCAGAAAGGGTAATCTGGGCTGTGAAGCGTTTGAAGTCTACCGGTGGAAGTCCGTCGCGGTTCTCGATCATGACCACCGGGTCAGAGTAACTGTAGAGAATAAAACTGTTTTCACCCTGGCGCTCGGCAGACTGGCGAATGCCGGCAAAGCGTCCTTCGCCTGAAAGTGTGGAGCGCACGTCCATAATCCGGAGCTCGGCAGCCGGATTAAACGGATTGTTGCTGCAAGCTGTCAGCAGTACAGTGCTCATCAGAGCGGCGAAAAGGCGTCCGGAGCGCTTTTTGAAAACCCTATCCATCGATGACTTCCTTAAGTTTTAGCAATTGATATGTCACAATCTATGTACACGCAGGTATTTTAACATATCTTTACATCGGCAACCGTGCAATTATTGGCAGCCATGCATTGAATTCAAACAAATTATTTCAAGATCTGGGTGGCAAAGTCAAGTTTTTTGATCACACCTGCAGCTTCAGCAAAGGCCGGTAGAGTATGCTAAACTAGACCTTATCTCTTTAACAAAGCCCAAACCAAATGCGAGGCCAGATGATTCATGTCCCAGAATGCAATGTTACAGCCGTCTGAATCAGACCAGAATCCCTCATCCCGTTTGCATGCTGAGTCGCCTTATCTGCAGGAAGCCGAACGTTTTTTTATCGCTTTGATCCGTGCGGGCACCCATATCAGTATTGAAGCCCTCGACAATACCCAACAGGTGCTCGACCATGTTGAAAAACTGGGGTACCGTCTCAAACAACTCAAGCAGCAGCTTGATAAATTTACTACCGAAAGCCGTCTGCAGGCCAAAGAAGACACCCTGGCCCTGTGCCGTGACGCCCGCGAAGTGGGGCTCGAAATCAGCAGCAGCCTGGGCGTGATCGGCAAGGCAGCTCTGGACGAAGCACAGGATTTGGGTAAAAATAGTGAAGCCCTGCTGAAACTGCTGCTCAGGCCTGTTGCTGAATTGCAGCGACCCTTGCAGCGCCTCACAGCGCGCCAGCCGGGGCAAAAACCGCCCACTGTGATTCCGATTTCAATACAGGACAACTAAAAACACTAACAGGATAAAGCTATGAGTCAGGAAACCAAAGAACTTGCCTTGATTTTGCGTGATCGCCTGCGCGAAAAGCAAAAACTGAATGAATACCACCGCCATGCTGTGAACTATTTGTTCAAGGTTTTTGAAGAAATGGTCAACGAACTGAAGCAGGATCTGCAGAGTTATGGTGGTGATCCCAATCAGGTCAAAATGTACAAAGCGCCTTCCGGTGACTATATTGTGATCAAAATGGGCGACTCGCTGACAACTGTTTATGCCATGCCTGAGATTAAGCTTTGCTCCGTTGATGTGCAGGGCCAGTCAGGTCTCTGTGGTCGGGTGGTTGTGTTTCAGGGGGATTACCGCGCGCTTGAGATTGACGATCCTGAACAGCTTTCGACCATTGAAGAAGATTCGCTGTTTATTTTTCCAGACTCCATCCTTTATCATATTGTTTCTCCGGTGGGCCTGCACCGAACGGATATTCCCCGCTTTGCCCATCTGATCATGAGCCGCATGATTCAAAAAGACGACGCCCACTACAGTCCCTTGCTCGATGATATTATGCAGAGTCAGGAATCCAGTTACGGTAGCCACGGTTAAGCCCGTTACATCCCAACGCAGAGCGCGGGTGAACTTTTACACCCGCGCTCTTTTGTGTCTTGCTGTGATGTCTGTTGAAATGCTCAAATACCGAGCAATTGATCCAGGGCTTTGGCGATGGATTTGTTGATCACGCCATACGGGTGTTGCAATTTCATTTTTTCCAGGTGGGCCATGGCTTTGGGTTCGCCAAAGCTGCCCAGGGCACGCACGGCGTGCTCTTTGACCATCAGCGAAGGGTCTTTCAGCGCCTGCAGCAGAAGTTTATAAACGGCCTTGCGCTGGCCGGGGATCTGCAGCAGTGCCCCGACCACTTCAAAGCGCACCTCTGCCTGGGGGTGACGCAACAGCCGGCTCAGGGTTTTGAGGGCCCGGGCGTCACGAAACATGCCTAAGGCCTGGACCAGATTGGCGGTAATAGCGGGTCGGTTTTCTTCTTTAAGCTGGCTGATAATTTCACGCAGGGCGTCTTCATCGCCTACAATACCAAGGGTTCTGACCACATTCTTGACCACATAGATATTGTCATCTTTCAGGGCTTTAAAGCACATATCTGCAATATTGCGGTGGGGGCGCCGCAGGCGCTGGGCGATATCATACAGGGCCATGGCGGCATTGATGCGCACCAGAGCAACCGGATCTTTAAGGGCTTTGGCCAGATGGGGGGCTGTGCGGGTGTTGCCCAGGGCTCCCAGGGCTGAAACCACGGCCACGCGAACATTGTCGTTATAGGCCTGGAGCTGGCGCAGCAGGTCAGGAATGGCCTCGCGCTGGTTTTTGAGGCTGAGCATGGTAATGGCTTCTATTTTGACCTGATCGTTGAGATCGTGTACCAGCTCTCGCAGCAGCATATTGATCTCCGGCGCACTGTAAGTGGCAAGGGTCAGAATACTGGCGCACCGTACCAGCACGTCTTCGTCACTGTCGCGCGCGCGGTCCATCAACTCTGCCACCATCTCAGGCACAGGATGTGCATTGAGATAGATGCAGCAGTACCAGCGGGCTTTCCAGCTTTTGCTCTGCAAATAAGCCGCAATATCGCTGAGATCTTTGGGGGCTTCCAGCTTGCTAAAAACGAGCTGGGCCAGCGCCTGTAAATTGAACTGCCGCAGGGCCCAGGCTGCGCCCAGACGCACCTCAATGCTGCTGTCAGCGCTCATCACCATAAACAGCGGCTTTAACGCCTCTGGCGGATGCAGTAGCCCCAGCACCCAGGCGGCATTTTTGCGGATTTCTTCTTCTTCTGCTCTGACCAGTGCGTCCAGCAGGCCGGGCGCACTTTGCACCGGATGGCTGCAGAGCCAGTTGACGCTTTCGTTGAGCAAATCCAGATCGTCCGTTTTGAGGTTGGCAATCCATTGACAAAGCTCAGCTTCCTGGCCTGGCTCCGAAGCTTTTGCTGTGCTGAGCGAAGCGCCCGACATTTCAGACCTTACGCCAGGGCTTGATGGCGGTGACACGGCCGTCTTTGAGTTCCAGCTCGGCAATCAGGCCTGAACCCCGAAAGTGAAACACGTCCCCCACATTGAGCGGCATGCGGCAGGGAAGGCGCTTGACCAGAGCACCGGAACTGAAGGCGGCTTCACGGGCCAGATCCAGCAGAGATTCGGGGATGCTTTCCATCAGGGGCGCCAGCTCATGGCTGTTAAGCTCTTCCAGACTCTTGTTCTGCAAATGTTTTTGCAGCAGGCTGACCGAATCAGGCGTCGAGAGCTGGCTGTTGATTTCCTGGCTCAGAATGTCGGTGTAGAGCATTGAAATGCTCGCAACGATTCTGGCTTCACCACCAATCTCGATCTGCTGCCAGGTGTGGTCACCAGAAGGCTCGGCTGTTGTGCTGGCTGTGTTTCCGTCTGGCTGTGACGTCATGAGAAGGCTAGCTGCCTTTCTGGAAACGCGACATCAGCTTGCGGATAAAGGGCACATTTTCCAGTTTTTTAAGCGGCACCAGAATAATGCCCTTGAACATATTGCGCTGAAAGTCTTTTTCTTCTTCAATACGGCCTGCGACAAAGCGGTCGGTGTTTTCGCGGGCGTGCTGCTCTGAGTAACCGGTGATTTCGCCGGTCGCTTCCCAGATGCCGTCGTTGACCGCATACTTGAGTTTCTGATCCAGTTGCTTGGTGTACTCGATGCGCTTTTGATAGTTCTTGTAATAAATCGAGAGCATAAACAGAGCACAGCCGAGTGCGTAAGCGGCCAGTTTCATGGAGTAGCCTACGTTCAGTTTGCCGTAGAGAATCTCAGAAGAGATCACCTTCAGTGCTTCGGCCATCATTTTGGGGTCGTCGTCGTGGGGCGAGACGGCCATCAGACTGGTGACCAGCATTTTGATGGCGCCCTGGGTCTGAATGTCGTTTTCTTTGGCGGCCTGCATCGTACCCTGTACCAGTTCGCGCACAATTTCGCGGTACTGTACCGACAGAATATCCGGGGCATCAGCCATGGCTTCGATGGCCTGGTTCAGCAGGGTTTTTTGCATGTTGGGACCCATGCCGTTTTCGCCATTGGGATCGGCGTTGGCGGCCACAGCCGTAAAGACGGCTGCACCAACAGCCCCGAGACTGTACATGGAAATCTGCTCGCGGATGCTGCGTTCCTGGGCTTTGGCACTGGACTGGGTGCTGGTGCTGGGCTGAAACATGTCTGAAGACTGGCCTTCAAGGACTTCAGCGCCTTTAAGTACGCCCAGACTGGAGCGCGGACCACCACCAGAGGACTGCACCTGGGGCAGAGAACCGGCACCAGCCGGTGCGCTGGAGACAGCGGGAACGCCGCCTTCGCCGCCTTCAGCGCCGCCTTTGCGGCGACCAACCTGGCGGGGCCGGCGGCGCTTGCGACTGCCGGCTTCCTGATCGGCGTTGTCTTCATCACTTTCGTGCTCGTTTTTGCGTTTGACCTTGTCGTCCCGGCTGTCGCCTTCGTTGCTGTCGGTCTCTTTGGAGCGGATGATGGTCGAGGAGGGGTTGTAATGATCGCCTTTAAACTGCGCTGAGGCCTCACCGGGTGGTTTGACATCCTGCTGAATGCGGGTGACCTGTTCGTGCTGGTAAACGGCTGTTTCACCGGCGGCGGTTGCTTTCTGGGTGCCACCCTGGTTGCCTTTGACCAGCTCGGCTTTGGATACGGGGTTGTCAAACTGGGTTTTGGCTGCTGTGGCATCCGGATTTTTGGATGTATTGGCCTCAGTATGGCCCCGGGCATTGGTTTCCGTTGTCTGGGGACTGGTACTGTTACGCTGAATTCTGGTAACCGCCATAAACCGTTCAACTCCTTAGTATACACAGGCATCTGAACAAGCCTGTTTTTTCCTATCATACAACATATTGCAAAGAAGCATCAAATCGGCACAGGCACTTCAGTGCTTCAGAATGAAAAGTCCTGAGACAGCCTATCATCTGAGCCAGCCAGCCT
>JACYMC010000002.1 GCA_015272195.1 Candidatus Sericytochromatia bacterium | reverse complement strand
CACGACCTCGCTGCGGGACGAACGTCAGCGCATCTGTTTCGGGCCAACCAGCTTCGGCTCTGGTTTTCAGGGCTGGCGTATGTTCTGATGCAAGCGATTCGCCGGCTCGGATTGACGGGCACAAAGCTCGCCAAAGCACAGGCCGGAACAATTCGGCTCAAGCTGTTGAAGGTAGCGGCGCGCGTCCTGCATGTCGGTGGGCACCTGATCTGTCAATTGGCGAGCGCGTGCCCCTTTCGTTCTCTGTGGGGACAGGTTCTGAAGCGATTGCGAATACCGTGAGCCTGAGCCCCTTCACCAAGATCTCAATCGCCTGAAACCAGGTTATCTTTGGCCTGTCGTCTTTCACCCAGCGAACGAACAAAGACAATGAATCAAGCGTGAAACGGCCTGTTCAGAGGCTACCGAGTTCAGTAAAAACTCCCGAAATATACCCTACACCTTATGTGAACGCACCTTTGTGAGAAATGCGGGCTAGGACGTATTTTCTAAGCTAAAAAGCGCCGCAGCTGCGGCGCTTTTTTTATGTCGCTGAAAGACTCAGCATTCTGGGGGATGCGGCAGGCCTGTACGCCGGGCAAAAACAATCTGCCAGTCAGTGCCCTGGTCACGCAACAGGGTATAATCCGCTTTCAGCTGTTGCATCAGCCCACGCACCAGCTGCAGACCCAGGGTATTCTGTTGTTCAGGATCTATCTCAGCCGGCAGCCCCACCCCGGAATCAGCCACCTGCAGCACAATGTTTTCGGCGTTTTCGCTCAGTCTCACTTTGACCCAGGGCTGTGCAGCAACGGGAAGTACTGTGTCTGGGAAAGCATATTTAAAGGCATTGGTTAAGAGCTCATTGACCAGCAGGCCGCAGGGAATGGCCTGCTGCATATCCAGCTGGACCGGCGCCAGCTCCAGTTTGAGCTGCACAGGCGTGGCCGTACTGAAGCGCTGCAGATCTTTGGCCAGATCTCTGAGATAGTCACGCATGTTGATACTCGACATATCGTCGAGACGGTAGAGCTGGTCATGCACCAGGGCCATGCTGCGAATGCGGTCCCGCGCTTCGATCAGCGGCAGATGGGCCGGGCTGTCTTTGAGTTTGCGGACCTGCAGATTCAGCAGACTGATCATGATCTGAAAATTGTTTTTGACCCGGTGATGAATTTCCTGCAGCAGAATGCCGCGTTCTTCAAGAGCTTTGTGCAATTGCTCACTGGCTGCCCGCCGCTCAGAGACATCTTTCATCGTACCCAGCATGCGGTAAGCTTCACCGTCGGCATTTTTCAGAAAAATCCCGTTGTCTTCAACATAAACATAGCTCTGGTCGCTGCGCTGCAGGCGGTATTCCAGGCTGTAACTGCCTTCGGCTGAAGCGGCAGCCGCATCAAGCGCCATCATGGCCATGCGCCGATCCTCAGGATGGATCAGGGCCTCCCAGCGCTCAATATTGACCGTCTGGTAATCCGCCTCTGAAAAGCCCGTGATCTGCTCAATAGAACCCGCCCAGTAAATTTGGCCGCTGAGCACATCCCAGTCATAGAGCATCTGGCCGGTCTGTTCAGCAATAATGCGGTAGCGCTCCTCGCTGGCCTGCAGGCTTTGCTGGGCCCGCTGACGCTCGCTGAGATCCCGTGAAATCACCACAAAGCCCTGAACCTCAGGATGTGATAAAAAATTCTGAGCCACCGACTCCAGAGTGACATAGTCGTGTTCGCGGTGAATATGCCGGTACTCAAAGCGCACCGGACTGGTCGGGTCACGCGTACAGCGCATAATGGCTTCGGCAACCCGGGTCTGATCGTCCGGGTGCACAATGTCCAGCGGGTGTCTGTCCATCAGCTCATCGGGCGCATAGCCCGTAATCTGCTGCAGCGAAGGGCTCATGTAGCGGGGACGACCTTCAGCGTCCAGCATCACCAGAATATCTGCCACATGCTGGATCAGATGCCGAAAACGCAGTTCACTGTACTGGCTGATGGCCAGCTCAATCTGCACACACAGCCGCGTCAGATCCCCCAGAGCCTGCATGGGCTCAAACAGCAACACCGGCACCTGCCATTGCTGCTGGTATTGCTGACGCAGCACATCATTTGCCAGGCCCTGGTCGATCAGCACCAGTGCCGTTTTGGGCGGCAGGGCATCTGGCGGAGAAGAGACGGCTGGTGCCAGCCCATAACCGCGCTGGCTGAGCGCATCCTGCAGCGCCTGGGTTGGGCTGGCAGAGACCATATACAGCTGGGCTTCAAACATAGGCTTTTGTGTTTCCAGAGGGTGTGCAGTGTTGTCTTTTCAGCATACTCATTTTTGACGCTGCAAACAAAGCGTTCAGAATGAAAGATGCTTCAGCCACAGGGTGACCGTACCCCGCTCGCTGTAGCGCATATAGCGTACAAACTGGTGCAGATGCTGGGGAATCACCCGCTGCTGCTGGGTAAAGTCCTCCTGGTAGTCAAAGTCGTCCTGAGCCAGCTCATAGAGCGCCAGATGCCCAAAAATTTTGGGATACTGGCGCACCTGCTGCAAAAATTCACGGCGATACTCATAAAAAGCCCGCGGATGATTGAGATGGTAAATCACGGGCTGCCCCAGATGCACCTGGGGAATATGGGCAAAGGCCGGCAGCTGCGGCAGCTGATAAAACACATCAAAAAGATCCTGAAAAAACAGCGGTATTCTAAGGTTAAACAGCCCACTTCGGCGACTCCAGTCGACCGAAAGCGCAAAGGCATCCTCTGACCAGGGCGCCTGGCGATACACCGGCCCCGGCACAAAAGGCACCCGGTCAATCCAGGTCACCGGCTGACTGGCAGCCAGCTTGTCAAGATAGTTCAGGCCCAGACCCTTGAGCGCTTGCAGATCCTGTTCACAGCGCAGCTGATTGAGCCGGAAGACACAGTCACTGCCCAGCTCCGCTTCGGCGGCCGCAAGACCCTGCAACAGCTTTTCAACAAAATCCGGGGCCGGCAGACACTCTTTGTGCAGATAGGTCCACCATTTGCCGTGTACGGGCTGCGCCAGCAGACGCCCCGTCACGCTGACCATATCCCAGCAGCAGGTATTGGCCAGCCAGGGAAAGGGCAGCGGAATCACGCTGCAGGTATAACGGGCTTGCTGCAGGGCCTGGTGCAGCGGCTCCGGATCGGGCGCCTGATTGAGGTAAAAAACCTGAAAACGCTGGTCGCTCTGGGCATTCAGGGCCTCCACCTGATACCAGAGATGCTCAGGGTTCAGGTAAGGGTTATTGGTGATAAATATCGACAGTTCTGGCGCTGGCATGGGCGCTAAAAACGCTGATGAAAGCCGGTGCGCAGGGTGTGGCGGTTGCTGTCAGGCGCACTCAGCCGGCTGCTGTACTGGTAGCTCAGAAACCAGGTGGTCTGCTCCCAGAGCTTGAGCGCCACCTGGCCTTCATGGGCGCTGACATCGGTGCCCAGCAGCTGGTCTTCAACAAAGTAGGAGACGCTGGCATCAGCTTCAAGATGTTTGAAAAAATAGGCCAGCTGCCAGTCGCCGGGCTGGCGCAAAGCACCGAGCGAAACTTTGGCCTGCAGCGCCTGGTTGCGTTCAGTCGCCGCAAAGTTGCGCAGGTAGTCGGCTTCCAGACGCAGGGGCAAGGTGGGGGTGATCTGCCATGTCAGCGCACTGAAGGCATTGCCAATGGCAAAACCACTGCCCTCGGTATTGTTCATGGCGTTGCCGATCACCCGTGCAGCCAGATTGTTTTCGCGGGCAATCTGGTTGGCGCTGTAAAGAGCATCTGTGCCCAGGTAGTGGTGGTAAGCGGCACTCAGCTCCAGGCTGAAGGGCGCAAAATCAAAGCGGCTGTCGCCTTTGGCGCTGAGCATAAAGGTGTTGTCCTGGTACAGACCGTTCATATTAAAAATACTCTGACCCAGCAGCAGCGAAGCTGAGGACCAGAAGGGCAGAATATCCGTAAAATGCAGGCGCTGCATGGCGCCTTCAGGTTGCACGTCCAGATCCATCAAGAGCTCAGAGTTGCTGTAGAGATTGGCAAATTTGCCGGCCGTCAGCTCCAGCTGCTGCAGCGGCCGCCAGGTTACAAAGAAACGGTCCAGGCCCACGCCCACGCGGGCGCCAAAATCACCCAGGCGCCACCAGGGGTTGGCGGGGTTGCGCAGATCACCGGTACTCAAACGGGCCCCGTACAAAAAGGGCTGGCCCTGATCCAGGCTGTCAAGGCTGAGGGTCAGACGGGTCTGGGGTGTGCTCGAAACAACGCTGTCAAGGTCCATAATATCGCTGGCCAGGTGCTCATAGCGCACGCCAAAATCACCCGACAGCCTGAAAGGCAGCTGAGCCTGCCAGTCGCTGCGCAGGCGCTCAGACTGCTCCATAGCCTGCACTTCAATCAGATCGAGCCGGTCATAAACGCTGTTGAGGGCTTCGTCCTGGGCGCTTTGCAGCGCGCTGATTTCGCTGGCAAAGGCGGTTTTGAGGGCTTCTATTTCAGCACCCTGCTGCTCAGCAGCGGGCATTTTTTGCAGCAGGCGCAGAATCAGGGCCGCCATTTCATAGCGTGTAACCGCCTGCTCCCCGCGAAAGCTGCCGTCCGGGTAACCCAGTTTGAGCCCGTGGCGCTCAGCCAGCTGGGTCAGGGCGCTGTAAGCCCAGTGTGTGGGGCTGACGTCAGTATACGCCAGCGTTTCAGCAGGGGGTTCGACTGCCAGCGCGCCGGGAGCGCTCCCCAGCAGCAAACAGAGACTCAAAAGATAACGGGTGCTTGTCATGGTTTCAGCCCTTCTTGTGTTTGGTATAAATCAATGCTTTGTCACGCCCCCACGAAAACACCCCGGCCACCTGATCGTGCAGAGCAAAAGCCGGGTGTTCAATGGCGTGGGTCAGGGTGATCAGCCGGGCACCTTCAGGCGCCTCTCTGGCGATCTTCTGGTAGAGGCGTTCCCGGTAATCATCCGGAAAACAGGTGCCGGCCACATAAAAGATCGTGCCCCGGCTGAAGTCACTGGTAAAAAAATCCAGGTTATAAAAACGCAGCTTGTCAGACAAGAGGTGGTGCGGCGCTTCAGCCAGCTCTTTTTGCAGGGTTTTGGCGGTCTGAATAAAATTGGCAATGGTCTCAATGCCAATGGCCTCAACGCCGTAAATCTGGTTCATTAAAAAGCAGAGGTGGCCGGTGCCACAACCTGGCTCAATAAAGACATCCTCTGGCTGCACGTTCAGGGCGTCGGCAATTTTTAAAAAGGTGTGCCAGGGTGTTGTGCCGTAGACAAACTCGTCTTTATCGGTCATCTGGCGCTGAATGCGCTCCATCAGCGAAAGATCGTGGGCACCATATTCCACGCGCACATAGCGGGCTTCAAAGGCTTCCATAACGGGCTTGAGGGCAGGATAACGGCGCAGCACCAGAGATTTTTCGCGCCGAAAGAGTACCGGCCGCAGCAGGGCATCGGTTTTGCGGTAACAGGCGCCAATCAGGCGATGCAAACTGGGCACGGGCTCACCTCATCTGTCTTGCAGCCCATTATACCCCAGCTGTTAAAAAATGGCAGGCTCAGGCGGGCTGGCGTGAAGCCAGCGCGGGCGTGCGGCGTAGGCGGCTGAGATCGTAGCCCTGGGCCGCAATCTGATCCAGCAGGGCGCTGTAGGTCTCAGGGGCCATCTGGGGCTGGCGGCTCAGTATCCACAAAAAGTTGCGGCCAGGATGTCCGACCACGGCGTACTGGTAGTTGTTATCCAGGGCAATCACCCAGTAATCGCCATCAAAGGGCGGGAAAAAGCTGACCTTGAGCCGGGACGGAAGGGCCGGATCGGGCACGCGGGCCCGGCCTTCAATGCGTTCCAGCTGCCAGCCGCCCCCGTTTTGCGGCCGGTAGCACTGATTAAAAACCTTGATGCTGCCATCAGGGTTAAAGCTGTAGGTGGCGGTAGTACCCACACAGTCAGCGGCCTGAAACAGGGTAGGGTAGGACGCAATCTCGTACCAGGTGCCCGTGTAGAGCTGCAGATCGAGCGTGGGCACGCTTTGCAAGGGAGCAACACTGGCGGCACTGGCTGTACTGATCAGACCCAGCCAAAGACACAGGCTCAGCATTGGCTTGAACAAACGGGCAATAGACATCGGGAGGCTCCTTTAAAATGAAAGATCCCACTGCAGCCACAGGCGCTGGGCCGCCTGCTGCCGATGGGAAGTAGGGTCCGCCACCAGCAGCTGGCTGAGCTGCAGACTCACCTTATTATAATGCCCGTTAAAGAAATAGTTCAGCACCCCGCTGAATTCCTGTTGCAAATCGCTGTTCTGGCGCAGGTTGGGATCCACAAAGGCATAACGCAGCGCCAGCTTCAGTTCACGGGGCACCGCAGGCAGCAGGGCATGCGGGAAGTAACCCACCTGCACCAGACCGCCGGGCATATCGGTATCGCGACCGCTTTCACCAGCGGCTTTGTTGCGGTCAATGACTTCCTTCCAGTGCAGCTCCTGGTTGACCGACCAACCCTGCCAGCGCAGGCGGAACTCTTCCATGGTCTGGTTAAGGCGGTACTGCCCCGCTTCACCGGCGGCAAAGCCCGGCAGACTGCGGCAACTCTCAGCCTGGGTTGCAAAGGCCGTGCAACGGCTCTGGTTGGTGGCAGCGGCCAGGGCCAGGTTGATAATCGGCGCGGGGCTCAGGGCCAGATCAGATTGCGAAAAAGACGCCGCCCCGCCAAGTATATTCCACTGCAGCCGCCCGGCATACATCATATTAAAATCGTCATTGTTGCGCTCGCCCACGCCCATACCGCTGAAAACACCCACGGCATAACTCAGGTCGTACCAGGTCTGCGGAAAGAGATTGCCTGAAAGCTGCAGACCCTGCTGGCGATCGACCGTAAAAATATCGTTGACGATCGAGCGGTTGACAAACTGCTGTCGGCCCGAAGAGATCACACGCTCGTCGTTATAGACCACCTTGCCCCGGCCCGCCCAGAAGCGGGCCCAGGGGTATTTGTCAATCGTCAGGTTCAGATCGCGCAGAATAGGGTCCTTCCAGTCGTACTGCATCGAATATTTCAGCCAGGGCCAGTAGGCATGGCCATTCATCTTGGTACGGGCCCGGCGAATCATGAAGCTGCTCTCCGTGCGCTGCAGATCACTCACCGAGCGCGGGTCACGATCAAAAGGGTTGGCATAGCGCGACTGGATGCGGTTCTGAATCGCCAGTGAAAACAGGCCATCCTGGGTGCTGAAAGTAAAGCCGTCTTTGCCGTAGTGGCTATTGAGTGGCGGGGGCGCCTGTGGCGCCTGCGCAGAGGCTGCGGGTACGGGCGCCTGTTGTGATCCGGTAAACCAGCTTTTGCGCGGGCTTGCCTCTATCGCTCGGGAAACGGGACCTGTCGGGGCCTGACGCAGCAGCGGCCCCCATAAAGTGCTGGCCTGAGCGGACAGGCTCAGGCAGGAAGTGCACAGCAGAAGACTGAACAACAGATGTTTACGCATAGTATTTGATGCTCTGTATTGTGTTGATTATTTAAAACATCATCTGAACCTGGCTTAACACGCGATGCGTCCAGCGGGCATCGTCCGCGGCAGCCTGGTTGTAGAGCAGGGAATAATCGAGCTGAAACTTGAGGTTGTCGCCCCAGACATAATAGTTGAGCGCGGCATTGTACTCCTGCAGGTTAAGCCCGGTGCGAAAGACCTGGGCGTTGCGCACGGCAAACTCCAGCTTTTTGGGCAAAATAAAATAACCGCCCTGCAGATAATAACCGCTGGCATCCACAGCCAGGGGGTTATCCTGCACCCGATCTTCGACATTAAAGCGCTGAAAGTACTGGCCGTGCACGGCCAGGCCTTGCCATTTAAAGCCCCCATAAGCACTCAGGTTCAGCAGGGTGTCCTGACCACTGGGGTCCTGATCCAGATAAGACTGGGCCGTAAACAGCACGCGGGGGGTCTCAACCCCTTCCAGATCGGGCTCTTCGGTGGGGTATCGCCCCAGGGGGGTCCAGCGGATATGGGCCAGGCTGGCCAGATGCTGATTGTCGTTAAAGCTGTTCTGCCCGCCCCCATTAAACACCCCCAGCGAGTAGTGAATATCCTGGGCGTCTGTGCGCCCAAAAGCCATCACGCCCACGTCGCGGCCGGGCGAAAAGACCCGATCGGCAATTGAGCGTTCGTTAAACTGCAGACGCGCACCCGAAACAATAAACTGGTAGCTGTAAGGTATCTTGTACTGGCCGGCCACAACCCGCAGCCAGTTGGTAAAGCGATACTCCAGAAAAAAGTCCTGCAGGCGAAAGGCAATATTGTCTGTGTTGTTGGGCGTGCGCATCTCCATGTCGATTTCGTACTTTAAATTCCGGTCCATAAAATGCCCGTTAAACTGGGCCCTGGCCCGGCGCATGGAAAAGCTGTTGGTGCTGATACCGTTGGCGTCAAAGCTCAATTCATGGCGATTTTGCAGGTTAAAGGTTGGAATAAACGAAAATTTGCCGTCACGGGTCCCAAAAAACAGTTTGCTTCCCTGGTAGCCATAAAGCAGATAAGGCGCTTCTTCACCTTCGGTTTCAAAATCCAGCGTGGGCAAATCCACTTCGGCGTCGTCCAGAATGTCGCGATCAAAGGCGTTGTCTGCCATCGCCGGCCCGGGTACTATCAGGGCGATGCTGAGCAGACCCAGCGTTAGAGCTCGTGAAGGGGCAGCAAGCAGACAGCGCATAGATAGCATGAATGAAATCTCCTATAAAAAAGTTTTTTTGAATGAAAATTGGGGTGGCTTTATTTTAACAAAGAAATTGGTTTTTGTGAGGATGTCAGTCACAGTTCTTTTGGTTACAATATAAATATGTATCACTCTGCGCTTAAATTTTTGCGGGCCGGTCTGCTCGGCCTGTCTCTGGCTTTCAGCCTCAGCCTGCCTTTGGCCGCACAGCCGGCCCCTGACGCTGTGCCCCAGCTGCGCCAGGCATATGAACGCCAGCCCAACAATCCCCAGGCAGCCCATGCCCTGGCCGATGCCCTGCTGGTTGAACTGCGTCGTGACTGGGGCCTGCGCGATCTGAACGCCAGCGGTGCAGCTTTTCAGGCCCAGGCCGATGAACTCCAGTTTCGCGCCCGCGAGCTGGTGCAGCTCTATGAGCAGGCTTTAAAGCAGGATCCGCGCCGTCTGGACGCCCAGGTGCATCTGGCTGAAGTCTACTTTGTGTTCTTAAACCAGTTTCAGCAGGCCGAAAACCTGCTGCTGGCAGCTCTCAAACAGGAAGCCCACCATCCCAAGGCCACGATTGCCCTGGCCGAGTACCAGTTCTTTTTTAAAGGACAGACCGCAGAAGCCCTGCAACGTCTGGAGCAGGCCCTGCAGCAGCATGCCCACCATCCGGGGCTGGTGATCTCATGGGCCGATCTGCGCACCCGCAGCAGTGCTGAAGCAGCCGACTATGCCAGCGCCCGCGAACGGGTGGCAGCGGCCCTCGAAAAGCAGCCGGGTGATGAAAACCTGCGCCATATGCTGGGCAATCTCTGGCTGCGCGAGGCCGATCTGACCCCTCAGTTGGACCGCATCAAGGCCCAGACCGGCCTGGAGCTGTATACTGCGCTCTTTGAAAGCAACCGCGACCCGGCCCAGGCCCTGGAAGTGGCCCAGATCGCCCGCGATATGGGTGAGATGGAGCAGGCCCGCGCCATGATTGAAGCGGGTCTGCAGGTGGCCCCTGAACATGCCCGGCTGCAGCTGCTCAAAGGGGATATCTGGCTCAAAGCAGGCGCAGAAGCCCTCGAAGCCCGGCGCTTCAGCCCCGAGCTGCAGACGGCCCAGTCGGCCTACCAGCAGATTGTGTTGCGCCAGAAAGCGACTGAGCTTCTGCTGGGCGAACAGGTACAGCTCTACTACAATCTGGGTTTACTGGGTCTGATTCAGGCCCAGCAGACCGACAGCACCGACACAGAGACCCTGCTGGCAACGGCAGTAGGCTTTTTCAGAGAAGCCCAAACGCGTTTTGACCGCCTCAATATGGTCAACGCCCCCCTGCAGCAGGAGCTGGCCCGCGCACTGGAATTACAGGGTGAGCGTTTACTGCTCAAAAAACAGGAAGGCCCGGCCCGTGAAGCCTTTGGCGAAGCCTGTGAGCTGGGACTGGAAAGCAGCTGCGCGCGCCTGCGCCGCTGAACAACAACCGCGCTGTCTGCAGGCAAGCGTATCTGGGCCAGTCTGAGATAGCCTTTGGTATAATGAAGGCTTGCATCGGCTGAACCTGAACTTGCGTCTGCCGCAAGTCTGCTCAGACCCTGAACCTAAAATCCAACAACAGATAGACAACACAAAGACATGAGTATTCTCGACATTCTGCGCAAAAAGCGCGACAAACAGACCCTTTCCCGCACTGAAATTGAAACCCTGGTGCAGGGCATCACCAATAAAAGTGTGGCCGATTATCAGGTGTCGGCCTTTTTGATGGCCGCCTTTTTAAACGGCCTCAGCCTCGAAGAAACCACTGACTTAACCCGTGCCATGGCCTTTTCGGGCGAAACCCTCGATCTCTCAGGCATTGAAGGCATCAAGGTCGACAAACACTCCACCGGCGGCGTGGGCGACAAGGTCACTCTGGTGCTGGCCCCCCTGGTGGCCAGTACCGGCCTGGTGGTGGCCAAGCTCTCGGGCCGCGGCCTGGGCCACACCGGTGGTACCGTTGATAAATTTGAGGCCGTACCCGGGTTTCAGACCAGCCTCAGCAACGAGCACTTCTTTGACCAGCTGCGCCGCATTGGCGTGGCCGTGGCCGGCCAGACCCAGAATCTGGCCCCGGCCGACAAAACCCTTTACGCCCTGCGCGACGTGACCGCCACCGTTGAGAGCATTCCGCTGATTGTGGCCTCAGTGCTCTCCAAAAAAATTGCCGCCGGTGCCGATGTGGTGGTACTTGACATCAAATACGGTTCCGGGGCCTTTATGCCCACCAAAGCCGCAGCCCAGGAGCTGGCAAAGCAGATGGTGGCCGTGGGCCAGCGCCTGAACCGCTCGGTGTCGGTGCTGCTCAGCGATATGGATCAGCCCCTGGGCATTGGCGTGGGCCATACCCTGGAAGTGGAAGAAGCCATCGACACCCTCAGAGGCCAGGGCCCGGCGGACCTCAACGAAGTGGTGCTGACCCTCGGTGCCATGCAGCTGGTCGGCGGCGGCAAAGCCGAAGACCTCGAAGCCGGCAAAACCCTGCTGCAGCACCAGATCAACAGCGGCAAAGCCCTGATCAAGTTCAGAGAAATGCTGCTGGCCCAGGGTGGCGACCCCAACGTCACCGATAACTACAGCCTGATGCCCCAGGCCAGCATCATGGAAGAGCTCAAAGCCCCCCAGAGCGGGTATATTCACCGCCTGGAGGCCCTTAAAGTGGGCGAGGCCGTGCGCAGCCTGGGTGGCGGCCGCTTTAACAAAGACCAGCAGCTGGATCTGGCTGTGGGTGTAAAACTGCACAAAAAGCGCGGCGAAGCCGTACAGGCCGGCGAGGTGCTGGCCACCCTGCATGCCAATGACCCGGACAAACTGGCCGCAGCCCGCGCTGAACTGGCTGCCGCCTATGTGATCCAGCCCGACGCCCCGGGCCACAGCGATACCCTGATTGGAGACATTATATGGGCCACGCCATAAACCCCGTGCAACACATGCCCCTGGTGGCCATCGTCGGCCGCCCCAATGTAGGCAAATCCACCCTGGTGAACCGCTTTGCCGGCCAGCGCGTGGCCATCGTCGACGATATGGCCGGCGTGACCCGCGACCGGCTCTACCTGCCCTGTGAGTGGGCTGGCCGTGAATTTATCGTGATCGACACCGGTGGCATTATCTTTGAAGATGAATCCGGCGACGATCTGCACGCCTCGGTCCAGCAGCAGGCCTGGCTGGCGGTCGACGAAGCCGACGCCATTGTCTTTGTGGTTGACGGCCTCGACGGCATGACCCCGGTGGACCGGGTGATTGCCCAGGCCCTGCGCGAGCGCGGCAAATCGGTGCTGCTGGCGGTCAATAAAATTGACGAAGCCCGTGACCTGACCGGCCGGGCCGCTGAGTTTTATGAGCTGGGCCTGAGTGATCCCATGCCCATTTCGGCCATTCACAGCCACAACACCGGCGATCTGCTCGACGCCATTGTGGCCCAGCTGAATCTGGAGCAGGGCCAGACCGAAGAGCCCGATCTGGGCCTCAAGCTGGCGATTGTGGGCCGACCCAATGTGGGCAAATCCTCGATTATCAACACCCTGCTCGGCCAGCAGCGCATGACCGTCAGCGACATTTCAGGCACCACCCGCGATGCGGTCGACAGCTACTGCCAGCATGAGGGCGAAAACTACGTGCTGATCGACACCGCCGGCATCCGCAAAAAGGCCAAGGTACGCTACGGTGTGGAGCGCTTTTCGGTGGTGCGCGCCATCAAGGCCATTCAGCGCGCCGACGTGGTGGTGCTGGTGGTGGACGCCAACGAACCCGTCTCGGAGCAGGATCAGCGCATTGCCGGTCTGGCCCAGGACCTGGGCAAGGCCAGCCTGATTGTGGTCAACAAATGGGACCTGATCGAAGACCGCAGCTCCACGGGCATGAACGAACATGCCGACGAGCTGCGCCGCAAGCTGTACTTTATGAACTACGCGCCCGTGCTCTACACTTCCGCTCTGACGCGCAAGCGCATTTTCAGCATCTTTGAGCTGGCCCGCGCGGCCAGTGACGAAAACCAGCGTCGCATCACCACCGGCCTGTTTAACGAGGTGCTCAACGAAATTGTGGCCATGCAGCCACCGCCCCTGCGCCGGGGCAAGCGCCCACGCATCTCTTACGGCACCCAGGTTTCGGTGGCCCCGCCGACCTTTGTGCTCTTCAGCAACTACCCCGGTCTGATCGACACGACCTACCTGCGCCACGTGGAACGCCGCCTGCGCGAGAGCTTTGGCTTTACGGGCACGCCCCTGCGCCTGCTGATGCGCGAGGACGACAAGCGTAAGGCCCGTGGCGAAGCCCGCCGCAGCGGCCAGCGCGGCCTCAAAAAAGCCGAGCCCGAGGCCGAAGTGCTGGCGGCAGAACTGATGGCGCCTGAAACAGGGTTCGCCCCAAAAAAGGCCAAAGCACCCCGTGTGGGCATTAAGCCGGCGCAGGGCAAAGCCGAAAAAGGCAGCCAGAACAAGCCGGCCAAAAAAGGCCGCAAAGTGGTCAAAGGCACCAAAAAAAATGCCGGCAAAGGCCGCAAAAAATAAATCTGAGGGAATTGTTATGCATCTGTTACAGCCATTACAACGGGTCGGGCTGAGTGCCCTGCTCTGCCTGAGCTTAGCATCCTGTTTTAACGATCAGGGGCTGGAAGTGCGCCTGGGCGAAGGCCAGATTGAAGCCGCCATGGGTCGCTACCTGCCGATCGAAAAGGACTTTCTGTTTGGCCAGTTCGGCGTGGCCATTCAAAGCGCCGATCTGATCCTGACCGAGGGCTCAGATCGTGCCGAAATGTTGCTCAGCAGCCAGGTGCGGGCCCGTTCCAAGGTCTGGCCGGGCAATATTAAAGTGTCTTTTGCCCTGGACTACGATCCGGCCGAGGCCACCTTTTACCTGATTGAGCCGCGCATTGAAAAGGTCAATATTGCCGGGCTGCCAGCCACGGTGTCTGACAGCGTGACCCAGTATGTGCTGCCCCTGATTCAGCAGCTTTTTACCCGCGTGCCGGTGTACACCCTCGATGAAAACCGCAGCACCGGGCAAAATGTAGCCAAAAAGACCCTCAAAAAAATCGCCGTGCAGAACAAGCAGCTGGTGCTGCAGCTGGGCCTGCCCGAATAATGCCTCGCCCACTGGGTGCGCTGCTGCTCACGCTGCTGACCCTCAGCACGCCACTGGTGGCCTGTTCGCCACCGGCCCCGCCCGTGGCGGAAGATCAGAGGGCTGAAAGCAACACCCCGCTGCAACGCTTGCAGCTGACCACCGCACAGTTACAGGCCGGGCAGCAGACCTTTGAGTCTTTTGTGATTCAGGCCTCCGGTCAGGTGCACTGGGCCCAGTGGAACAGTGACGGCGTCCTGCTGGCAGCGGCCCAGGGTCAGGATGCAAGCGCTTTTACCGAGCTGCAGCGACATCCGATCTGGCAGGCCCCGCCCGAAAGCCCTGCGGATGATGTACTGGGCCGGCCCGCTTTTTATGCCGAGCTGGCCCGCATGCAGGACCAGCGCACCGAGCTGCGCAGCCTGGAGGCCCTGGATACCAGCCTGAGCGACCTGAGTGCCCGCCTGCACAACAGCCTGCAGCCCCTGAACCTGACAGCCGGCTTTTATCTCTGGCTGACGCCCCAGCCGCAGGGCGGCGATCTGCCGCGCGATCTGGATCTGAACCAGCCTGCGGCAGAAGGGCAGGCGATCGCCAGCGCGTTAAAGCAGGGCCTGCAGCAAGGCCAGGTAGTGGTGCCCGTAGCCGACGGCGCTTATTTTCAGGGCGAGCGGGCCCTGCGCCAAGCCTTTGTTGCGCAGGGTACTGGCGTCGGCCTGCAGTTTGGCCTGCTGCGTTGGGCTGAAGGGGATTCAGGCCGGTAGCAGGGTGCCCTGCCAGATCAGCTGGCCCGCCGGCGAAAAACAGCTGATGCTTTCGGCTGTACCGGAGTGCACGTACAGACAGCCCTGATCATCCCACTCACAATGCATGGGATCCAGCAGCGGGCAGTCCGCAGTGCCCTCCCAGACGGCCTGCAGGCGCTGGCTGGCGCCCACCCAGAGCAGGCGCTGGTTGCCCGTATCGGTAATCAGGGTCAGGCCATTGGGGCGCCGCCAGGCAAAGGCCGGTGCATTCAGCTCACCTTCGGCATCACCGGCGATCAGGGCCGTGCCGTAAGCCCAGAGCACTTCACCCTTAAAGTTGATCTCCAGCACCTGGTGCAGGCTGCTGTCGCAATACAAGACCGTGCCTTCGGGGGTCAAACTGACGTGTTCAGGGGCCAGCACCTGCTCACGATGCTCCCAGAGCAGGGTCTGATGGCTATCACTCAGCAGCAGACGCTGGTTGCCCGTATCGGCAATCAGGATCTTGCCTTCGGCACTGAGGCAGGCGGCCCGGGGCTGGCGCAGAGGCAGCTCAGGCGCGCCCCAGCGCTGGCGAATCTGCCCATCGGGCAGGGAGAGCGCCAGAATGCGGTCGTGGCCGCTGTCGGCAATCAGCAGGGTGTTTTCAGGGGCCCCGTAAAACTGCAGCCGACGGGGCTGAAACAGGCGCACCCCCTGGCTGCCACCTGAGGCCCAGACCGGGGTGGTGCCCTGAATACGAAAGACCTGTTCTTCCAAAGGGCTCAGATAATAAAGGCTGTGCCTGCCGTCAGGCGCATCGCCTGTCGGGGTCTGAATGGCCAGCGCGGGCAGGCGGCTGTTGTCTGTGGCCACGGGTTCAGCCCAGAGCGCGTCCTGATTTTCAAGGGCCTGTTGCCGTTGACTGACCAGGGCCTGCAAGGCTTTGGCCACCGCGGGGTAATCCTGCAGCACCTCGGCAAAATCGGCGTGATCCAGCTCCAGCAGTTTGCAATAACTCCGAGTGATGGCGCTGGCGTTGCGCGGCTGCTGCAGCAGCCAGGCCATTTCGCCAAACAACTCACCCTCACCCAGCTGGGCCAGGCTTTCGCCGTGCCGCTCAATGCTGACCGTGCCCAGGCAGATAAAATACAGGCTTTCGGCACTTTCGTCCTGGGCAAAAACGGTTTTGTGGGCCAAAAAGGCCCGCGTGCGGACCTTCTGGGACAGCTGCTCAAACAAGGCTTCCGGGGCGTGTTGCAGCAGCCTGAGTTTGCGCAGCTGCCGCAGGGCCATGCGGGCCTGCACTTTATCGAGCACCTGCTGCTGTTGAACTGTTTCGCGTTTGCGCAGCAGATACTGACGCTCATAGGCCAGAATTTTAAGGCGCTTGCCCAGCTCAGGGTGTTTTTCGCTGACTTTTAAAAAAGCCTGGCGATCCAGGCGTAGCACCTGGGCGTCTTCAAGCGCGGTCACCGAAGCGCTGCGAGGCTCGGCATGCACCAGGGCCATTTCACCGATCACATCCCCGCTCTGCAGCGTGGCCACGGTCTGGACTTCAGCACCCTGCTGCCGGTAAATACGGAAGCGTCCGCTGGCCACAAAATACAGGCAACTGCCGGGCTCCCCTTCCTGCATCAGGGTTTCGCCAGCCCGCACGCTCTGGCGCTGAAGCTGCCGGGCCACACCCTGCAGACAGGCTTCGTCGGCTTCAGCCAGCAGCACCATGCGCCGCAGCATGCTCAGGGTGTCCGGTGGTTCAGCAGACGCCGGCCTCAGCGCTGCCTGGACGGGCGCCGGTTGCCGGGCTGAAACAGGCGCCGCAGCAGGGCTTGTCACAGGTTGTCGCACACTCAGGTTGCAAACGATGCCAGCCGACGGTGAGAGGGTTTTCACCTGTTCAAAACTGCCTTCCTGCTGATTGAGCAGCAGGGCCATGGGCTGTTTGCTGCCAGGTCCTTCCAGCGCCAGCAGCCAGGGCTGACCGGGAATAGACTGCAGCAGGCTGTGCGGGCTGCCGGCAGCAGGATCCCAGTCAGGTGCCCGCTCACTGTCACCCAGCCAGCTGAGCAGGGTCAGACGCAGCATATCCACCAGCACCCACTGGGTGCCCCGGCTGGCTGACAGCAGTTGCAGATAGAGTTCTTCACCCCCGGGGCTGAAGTGCAGCGCGCCGAGTTGGCCCCACTGCAGCGGAAAGCTCTCCAGCTTCAAGTCATTGAGCTGCAGCAGCTGGAGTGCTTCGCTGCGTTCATTGCTCAGATAGATACTGTGCTCACGCGGATGAAAGGCCAGATGCAGGGGCTGCCTGAGGCCAGGGTCACGCAGCTGCACCGCGCCCAGGCAGCGGGCCCGGCTCAGGTTAAAGAGCCAGAGCTTGCCGCTTATGTGCTCAAAGACGGCCAGCAGGCCGCGCTGCAGGCAGACATGCAAATCACAGCGTTGTTCAGGACAAATATAGTGCTGGGTCCAGGCCAGATCAGCTGCAGCCGGATCTGCCGGTATCAGGGCACTGCCCCGGGGCCAGAGCAAGAGCCCCTGCCGCTGCGCTGAACTCAGCAGATACGTGCGCAGGCCTGGATCAAACAGCCAGGTGTTAACCGGCCCCAGGCTGTCAGGACCGGGGGCGCTTGTCTGAGGCGCCGGGCGATCGGTGGCCAGGCACCAGGCCAGGATCAGCTTGTGATCGTCTGCATCCTGCAAATAAAGCCTGCGCTCAGCGTCTACATAACACAGCCACCGATTCCCCATGGTGCCCACCTCAGCTTTTGTTCTGCTGTACTGTAGCATATTGATGCAGCGGGCGCTGCTGGAGCGCGCTGCCAGGGTCTCACAAAGGCTGGTCCAGCCCGTTCAGCCACGCTGCAAAAGCGGCCTGTTTTTTGTCAGCAGGCCTTGTCAGAAAGCGCCGCAGGTTTTAAGATAAAAGTATCTAATGCACCTGTGATGGGAACACCTTGTGAAAAATCTGTCTCAATCCGCCCCTGATGTGCTGCCCCGCAGCCTGCGCCACCAGAACCACAGTTATAGCCTGGTCATGCGCCGGACCATTCCCTTTCGGCCGGTATCAGCCATTTATGCCGGTCCCTTGATTCTGCAGCGGGGCAAGCTGCAGCGCAGCTATCTGATCCTGCGCGCCGATCACGGCGTGGTCGGTCAGAGCGACAGCCTGCCCGCAGCCCTGAAGTGCCTGATAGACTGCCAGTCTCAGCGCGTACGCAAGCCCCGGCCCGCTGTGGTGGAACAGGCCGCGCGTACTGCCGCGGAAGCCGCTGTGGCCTCCTGAAGCTACCGTCCGCCATCTGCTGCGGCCCGCTTGGCAGGCCCGCTGCGACCCGGTTACACTTGAAGCATGAAAACCTTTGCTGCCACACGCCCTGCCGCCCTGCTGCTGGCGCTTGACCTGACGCTCGCCGGGCCGGAGGCTCTGGCCCAGCCCCTCCCCTCAGCCGCTGAACCTGAGATTCTGCGCCTTGACGAGGCCGATCGCTTTTTTGCCAGCCGGATCTGGATTGAAGCGGTGCGCTTTGAAGGCAGCCAGCAGGAGGATCTGGCCTGGCTGGTCACTCAGATTCGGACCGGCGATCGTGTGGATGCCCAGGCCATTGCGGCAGACCAGCAGCGCCTGATTGCCACCGGCGCCTTTGCCCGCGTTGACACCCGGCTGGAGCCGGCCCGGAGCCCTGGCCAGCGCGTGCTGGTCTTTGTGCTGCAGGACAACCCCGTGCTCAAGCAGATCCAGCTCAGTACCCCCGTGAGCGTGTTTACGACCGAAAGCATTCTGGCACCCTTTGAAGCGCTCACAGGTGAGCGCCTCGACTTTGAGCGCCTGGCCAGCCTGCGCCAGGAACTCGAAGCCCGCTACCAGCGCGCTGGCTACCCGGTGGCCCGCGTGGATCTGCGCGCTGAACCCGACGGCAGCCTGTTGCTGGCGGTCTACGAAGGCCGGCTGGCGGCCTGGCGCTTTGACAGCGACACACCGCTGATCACCCAGGCTGAGGTCATCCAGCGCGAGCTGCGCCTGCAGCCGGGCGATCTGGTGCGCAGCGAAATCCTCGAAGCGGACCTGAACGTGCTGCGGCGGCTGGGCTTTTTTGAGCAGGTCTTATGGCGGGCCGAACCCGCCCCCGAAGATCCCGGCCAAGTGGTGCTGGTACTGCAATTGCGCGAAACCCCCACGCGGGATATTGGCCTCGACGGCAGCTTCAGCAACCGCGACGGCCTGCTGGGCGGCGCCCATTATACCGATCCCAACTTTCTCGGGCGCGGCCAGTTGCTGAATTTGCAGTTTCAGGCCGGGCTGGATCTGTTCAATTTACTGGGCGACCAGCGCAACCAGGCCCAGCGGGCCCTGTTTGGCCGGCTGGAGTTTTATGACCCCTGGCTGTTTGCAGAGCGCACCGGCCTGGGCGTGGCCCTGTTTGCCGATCGCATCCCGCTCTTTTTTGGCCTGGCCGAGAGCTTTGATCAGCTGCCGCTGCAGGATCTGGATCTCAGCCAGGGCCTGCTGCAAAATCGCACGGGCCTGCAGCTGCGCCTGACCAAACCCCTGGCCCTGAGCCCCGAAGATCTGCGCAGCACGCCCTGGCAAGGCCAGCTGAGCTTTGGAGCTGAGCAGGTGCAGCTGGTCAACTTTGCGGGCACGCCCCAGCGCAGCGTGACCGCCGCCCGCCGCTTCAGCGCTACCGACGTGCTGTTTCAGCTGCAGGGGCGCCTCAGCCACGACAGCCGCGATCATCTGCTCGAACCTGGCAGCGGCTGGCTCTCGCATCTGACCCTGCAGCCGTTCTGGGGCGATACGGCCTATCTGCGCCTCAGCGGCCAGCTGGCCCACTACTGGTCGCCCTGGCCCGAAGTGGATCTGGCCCCGACCCTGGCCTGGAACCTGCAGGGCGGCAGCCTGATGGGTGCGCCGCCGCTGTATGAACAGTTTTACGGTACGGGCTTTGCGGCCCTGCGCGGCTGGCCCGAAAACGGCCTGCTCTTTGGCCAGCACTACTGGCTCAGCAGCCTGGAGCTGCGCCAGCCGATCTGGGGGCCGGTGTCAGCTGTTTTCTTTGGCGATCTGGGCCAATTTTTGCCCGAGCGCCTGCCTGAGGCCCACGCTTTACAAAGCCCGCTGGGCGGACTCAAATACGGCCTGGGCTTTGGGCTGCGCATTCAGTCGCCGCTGGGCCTGATCCGGCTGGATTACGGCCTGCGCGATCTGCCCGGCTGGGGCTTTGCGCGGGCTTTTGAGCTGGGCCAGCTGCACTTTGGCATTGGCCATAAATTCTGAGGTGAGGCATGTTATCTGAACACCTGAGCGAAACCCTGCGGCACGACCCCGAAAGCCCTGTCGCCCTGCAGCGGCGGCTGGCGGCCTGTGAGCGTATTTTAGAACTGATTCAGCAGCGCCTGCAGCAGAACCCCCACGACAAACACCAGCTCTTTTTGCTGGAGCTGCACCAGCAGCGCCACGCCCGCCTGCGGGCCCTCTGGCAGGATCAGCGCCTCAAAGGCCAGGATCATCTGCAGCAGCTCGACAGCGTGGTCAATGAATACCTGGAACGCTGGACCCCCGAAAGCCTGAGCGACAGCGCGGCAGCCGAAACAGACCCCGAAGCCGCCGCAGCTGCCCACCAGCTGGACCACGAACGCCAGACCTGGGAAGCCATGGTGGCCCGCGTGCGCGAACGTCTGGTCAAAAAGCCCGGTGATCCCATGCTGATGCGCCTGCTGGGTGAGCACCAGGCCCGCCTGCTGAGCGTGCAGGAGCAGCTGCGCCAGCTGAGCGGTGAGCCGGCCGAAGAACAGACGGTCTTTGAAGCCTATGCCGCCCGCGCAGCCGACCGTGAAGCCGAGGCACCCAAGCGCCCGGTCTCACCTGAAATCGAGGCTCTGGAGCGCGAGCTGGGCCTGCTGGAGGCCCTGGCCGCCAGAACCCGCCAGCGCCTGGAGGCCAAGCCAGAGCTGAAGCAGCTGCAGGGCCTGATTGCCCAGCACGAAGCCCGCATAGCTGAAATTCAGCTGGCCCTGGCCCGGCTGCGCCAGCAGCAGCATCTGCACTGAACCCTGCCGGCGCTCTGTGCTGGGCGGCAGCCTTGCTGACGTGGCATAATACCTGCAACCTGAATCACGGAGCTTTCTATGTCGCACGTCAAACGTTCTGCTGTCCAGCTGGCCCTGGGTGCCAGCTTTGGCCTGGCCGCTTTTGCCCCCGCCCTGGCCGCCCCGCTCAAGTACCCTGAGGCCCCACGTGGCAAGCAGGTCGACACTTACTTTGGGGTGCAAGTGCCCGACCCCTACCGCTGGCTCGAAGATCCAGCGTCTGAGGCCACCCAGCAGTGGGTCAGCGCCCAGAACGCCCTGACCCGCTCCTTTTTGGAGACCCCCGCCCGCAGCGCCTTGCGTGAGCGCCTCGAAAGCCTCTGGAACTACCCCAAATACGGCACGCCCCGCAAAAAAGGCCAGCAGTATTTTTACTGGCACAACAACGGCCTGCAGAACCAGTACGTGCTCTATACCCAGTCGGACCTCAACGGGCCGGCCCGCGTGGTGCTGGACCCCAACACCCTCAGCAGCGACGGCACGCGCACCATTGGCACCACGGCCCTGAGCGAGAACGGCGAACGGCTGGCCTACGGTATTTCTGAAGGCGGCCAGGACCAGCAGACCCTGCACTTTCGCGATACCCGCAGTGCGCAGGACCTGCCCGACACCATTCCGGGCCTGCGCAACAGTGCGGTGGCCTGGCTGCCCGACCACAGCGGCGTGATTTACAACCGCTACCCCACAGCCAGCGAGCGGGCGGCCCTGGGCCTGGACCCCGACAGCAGCGCACCGACTCACAGCCGGGTCTACCTGCACCGCCTGGGCACGCCCGCCAGCGAAGATGTGTTGCTGTATCAGCTGCCTGATCAGCCGGCCATTGACCTCTACCCCGGCATCACCGACGATGGCCGCTACCTGCTGGTCTATGGCTACGAGGGCACCGAGCCCAACAACGGCCTCTGGGTCAAGCCCGTGGCCGAATTAAATCAGCCTGAAAAAGCCTTTCGCCAGCTGGCGCCGCCCGGCCAGGCCAGCTTCAGCGTGGTGGGCAATATTGGCAGCCGCCTGTATCTGCAGACCACCCTCGACGCCCCGCGCGGCCGGCTGGTGAGCCTGGATCTGGATCAGCCCGAAGCAAGCTTTGAAGAAGTGCTGCCAGAGCAGGAGGCCGTGCTCGACAGCGTGCAGCTGGCCTACCGCTACCTGGTGGTGTCGTATCTGAGCGATGCCCACCAGCGCCTGCAGCTGCACCAGCTCAGCGGCGAAAAGGTCAAAGAGATCCCGCTGCCCACCCTGGGCACCGTGGGCGCGCTCAACAGCCGCCCGGACGACCCGGAGCTGTTTTTTTCCTTTTCGTCTTTTGTGTATCCCGGCGAGAGCTACCGCTATAACCTGAGCACGGGCAGCCTGCAGCGCCTGCGCCGCTCTGAAGTGGCCTTTGACCCGGAGCGTTTTGCCACCCGCCAGGTCTTTTATACCTCGGCTGACGGCACCCGCGTGCCGATGTTTCTGGTGCACCGCAAGGATGTGGAGCCCAATGGCTCAGCCCCGACCCTGCTCTATGGCTACGGCGGTTTTAATATCAGCCTGCTGCCCCACTTTGCCCTGGCCCAGCTGCCCTGGCTCGAAGCCGGCGGGGTCTATGCCGTGGCCAATCTGCGCGGCGGCGGCGAGTATGGCGACGCCTGGCACCGCGCCGGCATGCTGGATCAAAAACAAAATGTCTTTGACGACTTTATTGCCGCTGCACAATGGCTCAAATCCAGCGGCTGGAGCCACCCTCAGAAGCTCGCCATTCAGGGCGGCAGCAACGGCGGCCTGCTGACGGCAGCAGTGATGCTGCAGCAGCCCCAGCTCTTTGATGCGGTGATTTCACAAGTGCCCGTGCTCGACATGCTGCGCTACCACCAGCTGAGCGTGGGCCGCTTCTGGATTCCCGAATACGGCAGCGCCGAGCGCAGCGAAGCGGAGTTTAAAACCCTCTACGCCTACTCCCCCCTGCACAATATCAAGCCGTTGGCCTACCCGCCCCTGCTGGTGATGAGTGCCGACCACGACGACCGCGTGGTGCCGGCTCACGCCAAAAAGTTTGTGGCCGCCATACAGCACACGGCCCGCTCAGAAGCCCCCCTGCTGCTGCGGGTCGAAACCAAAGCCGGGCACGGCGCGGGCAAGCCGACAGACAAAATTCTGGACGAGTACGCTGACCTTTACGCCTTTTTGTTCAGGGTGTTTGGGTTGGAAGCCGGGGCTTTGCAGGGAAAATAGGTCGGGCTGCGCGGGCTCAAATGGCGCTGTGCTGAGGTGCTAAGCCTTAGCTGCCGCGCTGCTGCAGGCCCTGCGTACATCCCCTTTGTATAAAGTGGGTTTTTACGGCACTTTTGTATTTGAAATTGAGGGTGCTATACTACACAGGCTAACCTGCATTTCTCACAAACAGATCAGTAGATAAAAACTGGCTCCTTTCTGTAGATTAAAGTTATCATATCCAGAAATCGCAGAAAAGGAGCCAGCTGTATGAAGTGTAACCCTGAGACCTGGGAAGTTCAAGGCAAAAATGGAGAGCCGCTGACAGTCAATTTTGAAGGCGGTGCGCTGACTTCGGACGCAGGT
>JACYMC010000211.1 GCA_015272195.1 Candidatus Sericytochromatia bacterium | reverse complement strand
CCGCACAAGCTCTACGATTGATCAAATTTGGTTCCCTGACTTTTGGATGACCCTGATCGCTATGCTAAAAAGAAACAGCGAGGTTCTGAGCATGTTAAGATCTGCCCGCCTTGTTTGTATCGGACTGCTGGGGGGGGCTGTTCTCTGCCACAGCCTTTCTGCCCGTCAGGGCAGCAGAGCCAACGGCTAACCGACAGTGGATCCAAAGCAGCCTGCGCCGCTGTCTGAGCCCCCAGGAAAGCCCTGAGGCACTGCACACCCGAACCCTCTATGATTTGCGCCGTCAGGCCATTGAACGGGCCGCCGGCGTCTGGGTCGAAAGCCAGACCTGGCTGCAGGATCAGCGCATTCAGCAGGATCGCATTCAGCTCTTCAGTCGGGCACAGATTCTGCGCGAAGCCGGACTGCAAAGCGTCTGGCAGACCCCGTCAGCTGAAGCATTGCCCTGCCTCCATCTCAGCGGCCGCTTTCTGGTTGCCGCCAGCCGCAGCACTCCCGCTGAAGCCCCCCGGATTCAGCTCAGCATCAACCAGCCGGTGTTTAAACCCGGCGAAGACGCCTGGCTGCGCTTTCAGGTCAATCAGACCAGCTTTGTCAGCATCTACAATGTGAACCAGGCCGGCGCAGTCAGCCGGCTCTTGCCCAATGCCCTGCAGCCAGAAGCCTTTCAGGCCCAGGCCGGGCAAAGTTATCGCTTTCCGGATGACAGTCTGCGTCAGCATGGCCTGCAGCTGCGACCGCGTTTATTGCCCGGTCAGTCACAAAGCCAGGAGCGGATTTTGATCCTGGCCACCCGTGACCCGCTGCCCGACTGGGACGCTGATGTGCCAGAAGCGCTTTTTGAGGCCCGTCCATCCATGGCCGGGATATTCTACACCCAGCTGCAGCAGCGCCTGCTTTCTATGCCACCAGGCAGCTGGAACGAAGCCTGGCTGAGCTACGAGATTCTGGCACCTGATCAGGCAGACTGAAACACAGCAAGTTGACGCGCTTTTATGGCTATAATATAAAACAGATAAAAAAATTACTACAGATTGTATACATCGCTGTAGGACTACGTGAAGGAGCTTTTGTAAATGCCCCGACTGAATCCCCAATCTTCTCCCGCTTCTCCCTGGCCAGGCATCCGCTCCACGGCGGCAGACCCACTGCGGACAGCCGCAACGCCCACCCAGCGCCCGGCAAGCAGCAGCATACCCAGCCGCGATCTGCTGCAGGTCAACCCCCAGGGCAGAGCCACTGCTTCTTTGAACCTGAATACCGAGCCCGAATTCCTGCTGCACACGGTCAAACGGGGTGAAACCCTGGGACAAATTGCCCAGCAATACCTGGGTGATACCAACCGGCATCCGGAAATCTTTGCCGCCAATGCCGACGAACTGCGCAACCCCAACGACATCCGCATGGGCATGGTACTCAAGATTCCCAATCCTGAAGCCAGCAGACCTGAAGCGAGCAGACCGGCTCAGCCCCCCAGAACACGCCCTGCGGCCAGACCCGAAGGGGCCACCAGTGCCCCGGCAGCTGAGCCCCGGTACACCCAGCACACCGTCAAACGGGGTGAAACCCTTGGTATGCTGGCCCTGCGCCATCTGGGCGATTCCGAGCGCTATATGGAAATCTACGAAGCCAACCGCGATCAGATGCGCAGCCCCAACGCCCTGCGCCCCGGCATGACGTTGAAGATTCCCAGCCGGACAACTGCCACAAGTGGCAGCCGTCCCCGGCAGAGCAGACCCCAACAGAGTACGCCCGTTCGGAACGCGGCCCCAGCCGCTGATACCCGTGGGCTGACCCCTCGGGCCCAGGAACTGCTGCACGCTTTGCATAACTACCAGGACGTACACCGCGCGCAGGGCAACGCCCACCGTGCTGAAACGAGCGCCGCTGAGCTGCGTGAAATCGCGATTGAAATGGATCGCGCGGCCACCGCTTTTGATATGGACCCCAAAATGATGCTGGCCGTTTTCGCCCACGAAAGCGGCGGTTTTGACCCCCGCGCCCGCAGCCAGACCGGCGCCGGCGGCCTGGGACAGCTGACAGGTGTGGCCATTCGCCAGGTGCATCACATGGCAGGCATTGGCAAGGGCAACACCGGTCGCGCACCCTTTACCCAGTACAAGAGCAATTTTGTACAAAACCACCGCGCCATCAACGAGCGCTTTGATATCAAAAAGAACATCTGGACCGCCACGGCGTATATGAGCTACGAGCTCAACGACCGGGCCCGGCTGGGCCGGGGCGTCGAAAACGCCCTCAAGCGCTACGGCGATCCCAGCATTCGCGACTACGCCCAAAAGGTGAACAACGAGCACCGTACCCTGTTTGGCAGCCGCCTGTTTTAAGGCGTAGCACGACAAAGCCCCAAGGCCCGGCAGTTACCGGGGCTTTCGTGTTGCTTGCCAGGGCAGCGCTTGTCTGAAAAGCAGCTGCCTTGGCTTCAAAGCTTTACCCGTGAAGACTGTGTTCGTGTCATAATAAAAAAAAGCCCTCAAAAGGAGCCTTCCTATGGTTTTAAGCAACCCCACCGAACAAGACAGCCTGACCCTCGATCAGGAGCTCTACCACAGCGGCATTGAAGCCCTGCTGGCCGGCGAAAGCCAGATCCCTTTGCGCGCCCCGCGCGGCAGCCAGCTGCACTGCAAAGGCTGGGTCCAGGAAGCGGCCCTGCGCATGCTTCTCAACAACCTCGATGCCCAGGTGGCCGAAGCCCCCGAAGAACTGATTGTCTACGGCGGCTACGGCAAAGCCGCCCGCAACTGGGACTGCCTGCGCCAGCTGGTGCGCAGCCTCTTACAGCTCGAAAACGATGAAACCCTGCTGGTGCAGTCCGGCAAGCCTGTGGGCGTGTTCAAAAGCCACGCGGACGCCCCGCGCGTGCTGATCGCCAACTCCAATCTGGTGCCCCAGTGGGCCACCTGGCAGCACTTTCGCGAACTCGATCAGCAGGGCCTGATGATGTATGGTCAGATGACCGCCGGCAGCTGGATCTATATCGGCACCCAGGGCATTCTGCAGGGCACCTACGAAACCTTCCGGGCCGTGGCCATGCAGCACTTTAAAGGCAGCCTGGAAGGCAAAATCTGTGTGACTGCCGGTCTGGGGGGCATGGGGGGCGCACAGCCTCTGGCCATCAAAATGAACGGCGGCGTGGCCCTGTGCATCGAAATTGATCGGCACCGCATTCAGCGCCGCCTCGAAACCCGCTACCTTGATCAGTTTTACGAAGATCTCGATACGGCCCTGGATCAGGCCATGGAATGCCGCCGCAACGGCTGGGCCCGCTCAATCGGCCTGCTGGGCAACGCGGCCGAAATCTTGCCCCAGCTGGTGGACCGGGGCTTTGTGCCCGATGTGGTCACCGATCAGACCTCAGCCCATGACCCCCTCAACGGCTATATTCCCGCCGGTTATGGCCTGCAAGACGCCGCCCATCTGCGCAAGGCCGACCCGGAGCACTATCTCAACCTGGCCCAGCACAGCATCAGCCGCCATGTTGAGGCCATGGTCACCATGCAGAGCCGGGGGTCAGTGGTCTTTGACTACGGCAACAATATCCGCCAGGAAGCTTTTAACCGCGGCTTAGAGCGCGCCTTTGCCTTCCCCGGCTTTGTGCCGGCCTACATCCGCCCGCTCTTTTGTGAGGGCAAAGGGCCCTTCCGCTGGGCCGCCCTGTCGGGCAACCCCGAAGATATCTTCCGCATTGACGATCTGATTATGGAGGAGTTTGCCGAAGACGAAGGCCTGGTGCGCTGGATCGAAATGGCCCAGAACCAGGTGGCCTTCCAGGGGCTGCCGGCCCGCATCTGCTGGCTGGGCTACGGCGAGCGCTTCCGCCTGGGCAAACGCATCAACGATCTGGTGGCCAGCGGCGAAGTCTCGGCCCCGATTGTAATTGGCCGAGACCATCTTGACTGCGGCTCGGTGGCCTCCCCCAACCGCGAAACCGAAGCCATGCTGGACGGCAGCGACGCCGTGTCAGACTGGGTGTTTTTGAACGCCATGATCAACGCTGTGGGTGGCGCCTCGTGGATCTCCCTGCATCACGGTGGTGGTGTAGGCATGGGCTACTCGCAGCATGCAGGCATGGTCATTCTGGCTGATGGCACACCCGAGGCCGAAGCCCGCCTGGAGCGGGTGCTGACCTCTGATCCGGGCATGGGCATCATCCGCCACGTGGATGCCGGCTACCCTGAAGCCATCGATGCAGCCAAACGCCACGGCGTGCAGATTCCCATGTGGGAACAGGAACAGGCGGCTGAGGCATGAAGCTGGTCACCTTTCAGGCCGGCAGTGAGCGGCCCCGCGCGGGGCTGGTCACTTCTCACGGCATTGCCGATCTGGCCCAGGCCTCTTATCTTATCTTCCCCGAAGTCGCGGCCCTGCCGGACGATTTGCTGAACCTGCTTTACCTTGAGGCCGTGGGCCTGGATCAGGCCCGCTCGGTCTATGACGTGATCGAAGACAGCCCGGAGCCCCCGGCGCTGGAGTATTTTGATCCGCTCAAGGTCAGACTCTACTCACCCATTTTGCGGCCCGGTGCCTTGCTCGATTTTTATACCTTTGAGCAGCATGTGCGCACCTGCCGCGCCAAGCGAGGCCTGGACATTGTACCGGAGTGGTATGAATTTCCGGTCTATTATAACGGCAACCCCCGCGCCATCACAGGCTATGGTGACATCATTGTATTCCCACCGAATGAAGACCGGCGCGACTACGAGCTGGAGTTTGCGGTGATCATCGGCAAAAAAGGCCGCGATATTCCGGTCGACAAGGCCCATGAATACATTGCGGGCTACACCATTATGAACGACTGGTCGGCCCGCAGCATCCAGGCCAGAACCATGAAAGTCGGCCTCGGCCCGGCCAAGGGCAAAGACTTTGCCACAAGCCTCGGCCCCTGCCTGGTCTCTGCCGATGAAATCCCCGATCCGCGCAACCTGACCATGACGGCCCGCGTCAATGGCGAGGAGTGGTCACGGGGCAACACGGGTGATGCGCAGTTCAGCTTTGAGCAGATGATCGCCTTTGCCTCCGAAGGCGTAACCCTTTACCCCGGCGACGTGCTGGGTTCAGGCACAGTCGGCACCGGCTGCGGTCTGGAGCTGGATCGCTTTTTACAACCCGGCGATGAGGTGGAGCTTGAAATCGAAGGCATCGGCATTTTGCGCAATACGGTAGCCTGAGCGCTTATCAAATCAACAGGGCCGGCATCAGATGATGCCGGCCCTGAAGCGTATATAAAGGCTTGGATAAAGGGCTTAAAACCTTAGCGCACGCCTGCAATCTGGGCTTCAATGCCCTGCAGGGTTTCGACGCCAATCAGGCTGGCCAGATTGGGAATATCGATGAAGGGATTGCGGTTGCCCTGCTTCTGAAAGATCAGATCGTTGCGGCGCTGCTCGCGGGCATCCGGTGCATCCAGCTGTGACCAGGTCTGAAACATCGGCACCCGCTGAATCCAGTAGTCGCGGGCGTCATAGTCGCCGCTGCGGATATTGGTTCTGTGCCAGCGCAGATAAAAGTACAGCGTGGCACGGGCAATATTGCCTTTGAAGTTGTCATTAGGCTCAAAAACGCCATCGACATTCTGGGCTTCAAATTCTTCGCTGTCGGCTGTGGCCGGCAAAAACTGGGGTGCCGTACTGTAGCTCAGGGGCCGGTCGCGCAGAATCAACTTGGAACCGCTGCTGGTTTGATAGGCCACCTGGCCTTCGGCGGCGGTTCCAAAGGGCAAATGACCGCGGCGGTTATTGGGGTAGGTAAAGGTCGCCATCAGATGGTGCATATCGGCCCGCTGCTGGGGCTGCTTGTTAAAAAAGGACTGGGGCCAGGTATGTTCGCAGTTGATAAAATCACCGCTCTGGCCGTCATGGTTGGCGTCACCGCGTTCACGGTAGCGGTTGCCGTCGCCACCGCTGCCGGCCACAAAGATATTGGTGGAGTAAGAGGGAATCAGGCCGGTTTCACCGTTGGGGCCATAAGGGCCATTTTCAGCCACGGCATAAATATAGCCTTTGGCCGGGCCATAGTCGTCAATGCGATTGTTGCGCGAAACAATCTGATGCAGGGTTTCAAACAAAGCTGTACCGGTTTTGCCTCGGGCTTCAGCATAATACTGCTGCAGCTCCGGTGAGAGCTGGGCGTACCAGTCAGCGCTGGCCACCGGGCCGCTGGACTGGCCCTGGTAGATCGCACGGGGATTTAAAAAACCGCCGGGGGCAAAAGACATGGGGGTCTGAGGAGCGCTTTGACAGGCAAACAGCGAAAGAGAACCGAGAGCCAGAAGGGTGCGGAACGTAAAACGTTGAACAGACATGGTATACACAACCTTATTTTGAGCTTACCTTAATCAAAACATATCTGCTTCAAAATTACAAGGGCGCAAAGTCAAAGCTGGCCTTGCTTTTTACGAGCAAGGCCAGCACAACATTTATTTATTGAATGTTTAACCCAAAGAAAATCAACAACACTTATTGCTGGGCGTAGGACATCACGCGGCTGCCACCCCGGGCGTCTGCTTCACGCATCAACTGCTGCAATCGCGCAGGCGTCATTTCCCAGACACGGGCCTGACCGCCCCTGCCAGCGGGGTCCACCATCACAAAATTGCCGTTTTCATTGATGTGGCTGATCATCATATAGTGACGGGAGTCCGATGTGGGCGAGCCGGTCAGCAGCATGGTCATGTTGCCTGCAGCCAGGCTCTCCTGAATGGAACCAGCAATTTTATTGTACGCACCTGGTGCATTGCTACGCACCAGATCGGTCATATTGCCTGTAGGCTGGATCCGCCCGCCACTGAGGGTTTCAATCGCCCGGTTAATCTGAGCTTCGCTCATCGCATAAGGCGCCTGGGTCTGGGTCGCCCCCCCTGCGCGGCGCACAGCCTGAATAGCGTCTGCACTGGACATGTCTTCGGGCAGTACACCCATGGCTTTCAGTACCATGGCTGCAGAAGCGGGACCACAGTCACCGCCAGCTGAAGCCAGGCCCGTGCCATTTTGGCATACACCCCACGGAGGGGCTACCCCGCCCTGGGCCTGAGCCACGCCATTGGCACCCTGGGTCGCACGGGCGCGGCCACCACCAAACAGGCGTTCAAAGAAATTACCGCCGCTCTGTTGACCGGCAACCGGGTCAAAACCGGCCTGCTGATAACCTCCCTGCTGGACCTGTGAATCATCGCGGGCGGCAGCGGGCGCTGCCTGCTGATTCTGCGCAGGCGCAGAATTCTGAAACGCTTCGAGCAGTCTGCCGGCCAGCTGATTGCTCTGGGCCATGTTCTGCAGGCCCTGCATATCGCCGGGGCTGATTTCTTTTTTCCAGCTAAAAAACAGAAAACGGCCGTTGGTGGCGTCTTCAAGCTCACCCACCATCTCTTTAAGCGCGCCTTTGTCCTCTTCTGAGAGGCCCTGCATATTGTCAATAAAACGGCCCAGTTCACGGGCTTCACGTCCGGTAATCCGACCGTCGCTGGCCGCATCCGCAAAATTGCTGCTGATAAACTGGTTCATGGCGGGATTTTGGCTGACATGGGTCATGACGTGCTCCTTTGGATGCAAATAGCGTATTAATTGAATGTATTGTACCCGCCGTCAAGTCTTTTTAAACAGCGCCCTTGTTTAAATTCTCGTTATGATTTGCTGTTATACTATTGCTCAAGACCGCTGATGCCCTGAATTGCCCTGAGCCTTTCATATGCAGGAGAGCTTAAATTATGGACAACACCTATGTCTGCCCCGTCTGTGAACGGGAAGTGGATGATGCCATTATTCCCTTTCATAAAAACGTCGAAAAACAGATTCTGGATCTGATCAAAACCCATAATCCCCGCTGGATTGAATCCGATGGCACCTGCCCCAAGGCCGTCGAGTACTATAAATCCCTGATTGCCCACCGCATTATTAAATAAGAGAGCAGCGCCATGGACAGCATTCCCCACCTGATCAAATCCTATCTGACCGCGTATTTTTCGACCCTGACCGCTCGCCGGTACAAACCCCTTGATCCCCAGTGGAAAGCCCGCAAACAGGCGCTGCTGGAGGCCATCAAAAAACACGAGCAGCGCCATCTGCTACGGGATCTGGCCCTGCTGATGCTCTACTACGGCACGCCGATTGAGGCCCGGGCACTCTGCCAGCTGGCCGTCGATGACGTGGTGCATAAAAGCGACGGTAAAATCCAGCTCAAGGTGCAGCAGCCCGACAGCCAGAGCGACCGCTACCTGCTGGTGGACGAAGAGAGCCGCGAAATGCTGGATGCCTATCTGGCCTGTCTGGACTACAGTCAGGCCGCACTCTTTGTACAGGATGACGGCAGTCCATACACGCCCCAGGCCGTGTTTGAGCTTTCGCTGAGCTATCCCAATGAGCAGTTAGTGGCAGAGCTGAGCGGCTTTTTTCCGATTTATCACCAGAGTGATTATGAAATCATCCCAACGCCTCTGCGCATCAACGCCGTCTCACGCTACAGCGGCAAGGGCGTCACCATAGCCTTTTTGGATTCGGGCTTTTACCCGCACCCGGATCTGACCATGCCCGATAATCGCGTGCTGGCCTATGTCAATATTCCTGACCCCGATCTGGACGACTTTGGTGATCCCAGTGACAACAGCTGGCACGGCATGCAGACCTCCGTGGCGGCCGCGGGCAACGGCCATCTCTCCAACGGGCTCTACAAAGCGATTGCCTACCAGGCCAATGTGGTCCTGGTTAAGGCTTCTGACCGCGAAGGCCAGATCAAAACCGAATACATGATCAAAGGGCTCAAATGGATTCTGGAGCACCATGCGCAGTACAATATCCGCATTGTTAACATCTCGCTGGGAGAAGGCCGTGAGCAATCGTACCTCGACAACGCCCTTGATCAGATGGCAGAAGCGCTGATCCAGGCTGGCATTGTGGTGGTCGTGGCTGCCGGTAACGACGGTTCGCGCTTTATTACCCCCCCGGCTTCGGCCCCTTCGGTGATCACCGTCGGCGGCTTTGACGACAAAAACAACCTCAGCCACAATTATTACGACATGTACCACTCCAGCTACGGCCCCACCATTGACGGCCTGATGAAGCCCGAGCTGATTGCGCCGGGCATCTGGGTGGCCGCCACCATTTTGCCGCAAACCGATTTGTACCGCCAGGCCGAGCTGATCAGCTACGCTGCCCGCCAGCCGCTGGCGGCGCTGCCAGACCTTTTGCGCGAAGAGCTGGAAAACCTGCCCTTTGGCCCGGAGCTGCTGGAGCGCAGCCCAACCGAGATGCAGCGCCAGCTGCAGCAGTGGCTGCGCCAGCAGAAAATTGTCGGCGCCCATTACCAGCACGTCGACGGCACTTCGTTTTCGGCCCCGATTATCTGCTCGATCATTGCCCAGATGCTGGAAGCCAACCCGGCCCTGAGCCCGCGCCGGATCAAGCAGATTCTCTGCAGCACCACCGACAAGATCTTCAATATTCCGATCGAAAAGCAGGGCCATGGCCTGATTCACCCGCGTAAAGCGGTCAAAGAAGCCGAAAACGACCACTACCGCCGCCGCATGAAACGCATGTCTTCACCTTATGTGAACCGGCGCAGCGTGACCTTTTATTATAAAAGTGCGGAGGCCCGCAGCGTGGCCGTGGCCGGTGATTTTACGGACTGGGACAAAAATCCGTTGCCGCTGCAGAAGCTGCCCGACTCCGATACCTGGAGTCTGAACTTCACCTTCCCGTTTAAAGGGGTCTACAGCTATAAATTTGTAATAGACGGCGAACGCTGGATTCCAGACCCTGAGTGCGACAACGTGCAGCCGGACGGTTTTGGCGGCCTCAACACCCGCCTGAACCTGTATCTGGACTAGGGCGCGCCGAGCAGACCGCGCTGGGCAAAGAAGTTGCGCAGAATGCGGCGCGCACTGCGGGGCAGCTGCCAGTGGGTCGCAAGGGCCTGAAGATGTTCAAGCGAGCGAAAAGGCCCCTTTCGCACAATGCGCTCGCCCCGGTTTTCGATAATGGCCTGCAGCATCTCCACGGTGTACTCCGGGTGAAACTGCACGCCAAAGCTCTGCCCCAGCACAAAGATCTGGTGGGGCGTGTTTTCGCTCAGGGCGAGGCTTACCGCCCCCGGCGGCAGCACGGCCACATGATCCTGATGCACCTGCACCACCGGGTCGCCCGAAGCAAAGCCCTGCAGATAAGGGTGTGTGCCTTGCAGATAGAGCGGCTGGGGGCCAAACTCCCAGCTGCCCATGCTCTCCACCTGCCCACCCAGGGCAGAAGCCAGAATCTGGTGACCAAAACAGACCCCAAAGATCGGGACCTCAGCGGCATGGGCCGCCCGGATAAAATCTTCCAATCGCAACATCCAGTCCTGGCGCTCATAGACCGAGTCGAGGGAACCTGAAATCAGAATGCCCGGCGGGGGCTGCTGCAAGATGGGACCGTAATCGGTCTGCAGATCGCGGCCGTTGTAAAAATGGTAGGGCAGGCGCAGGCTCTCAGCCGCCAGAAAGTTTTCAAACACCTGGCTGAAAGCGTGGCGCGGATCGTTGAGCACGTCAATGACGCAGAGTGAAGGGGTTTCAGAATTGCTGGACATGCTGTGTATTATAGCAGCTGTAAAAGATCTGATATCAGATCCTGGTGCCCCACTCAATCAGCAGACAGGCCTGCCAGCTGCAATAACAGGGGCAAAACCTCTGTCTGGGCCAGCCGCCAGCGGGCCTGACTGGGGCCTTCGCCCACCTTGACCGTCAGACTCCCGGGGGGCAGGGCCTGCATCATGTCTTCGTCGGTGGTATCATCGCCAATCGCCACACAGCGTCGGGGGGCGGCCAGCTGGTCAAGATAATTGCGGACAAAATAGCCCTTATTGGCCTCTACAGCACGGGCTTCAATCACCTTTTTGCCAGAAATCACGGTCACAGGGAGATTGGAGAGCCCCACTTCGAGGTCTTCTTTGAGCTTATGGGCCTGATAATGGGCAAACTCCGGCGGCGACTGACGGTAATGCCAGGCCACGGCTGCCTGCTTACGCTCCACATGGCTGCCGGGCACGCGGCGGCTGTAATCCGCCATCATGGCCTCCGCACTGGGATACCAACTGTCAATCTGACTCCAGATCTGAGACTGCCATTCCCCGCGTCGGGGGTCATAATAGGTGGCACCGTGCTCTGCCGCGAGGGTGACGGGCAGGTCACCAAACTGGGCCTGTAAAAAGGCCGCATCACGGCCTGAGACCACCACCAACTCAATGTTGGGCTGCTGCAGAATGCGGGCCAGCAGACCCCGGCTGGCGGTGGGCAGCACGGCGTCTTCCGGGCGTTCACAGATCGGCACCAGGGTACCGTCGTAGTCTACAAACAGCAGCAGCGGCGTTTGCTGATCGCCGCCCAGCTGCTGCAGAGCAGCTGAAGGCTTCAGCTGACGGGTCTTTTGCACGGCTGCAGGCAGATGAGACAGATTCAGATCCCGCATAAAATTAGCGGCCCAGTCTGAAGCCGTATACTGGCTTAAAAAGGCCGCCATCACCTGCTGGCGCTGCTGGCGCTCAGCCAGCGGCATTTCCAGCGCCTGCTGCAGGCGTTCTGCCGTCTGGGCGATATCCCAGGGATTGGTGATCAGGGCATGGCTCAGCATGGAGCTGGCCCCGGTAAACTCACTCAGCACCACCACGCCGGGGTTTTCGGCAGCCTGACTGACAATATACTCCAACGCCACCAGATTCATACCGTCACGGCGACTGGTCACCAGCAGCACGTCGGCCAGCTGATACAGCGCCAGCAGTTCATGAAAGGCCACAGATGTGTACATATACTGCACGGGCACATAGTTGGGCTGACTGTAAGCCCCGTTGATTTCGCCGACCTGGCGCTCAAAGGCTGCCCGCAAATCCTGGTAAGCCGGCACATCCTGGCGGGTGGGCACGGCCAGCTGCAGCAGCGAAACCTGCCCGCGCAGCTCAGGATGCTGAGCCAGCAGCTGGGCAAAAGCCTGCAGTTTGAGGCCCAGACCCTTGCTGTAGTCCAGCCGGTCTACGCCCAGAATCAGGTGGCGGTAGGTTTTGACCGCTCGGTAGCGGGCATAATGGGTGTGGGTCAGGGCCGTGGCGGCCTCCTGCTGAAAATGTCCCACATCAATGCTGGCGGGGTAGACCCCCAGGCGCACCTCACGCCCCTGCCAGCTCAGGCTGAGCATATTGCTGTCAAGATCCAGCACATTCAGCAGGGTATTACAAAAATGGCGCAAATAGGCATAGTCATGAAAGCCAATCAGATCCGCGCCCAATAGGCCGGTTAAAATTTCCTGGCGCACGGGCAGCTGGCGAAACAGTTCCGAGCTGGGAAAGGGGATGTGCAAAAAGAAGCCAATACGACCCGTGACGCCCAGATCGCGCAAAAGCTGCGGCAATAAAAAGAGGTGAAAGTCATGCACCCAGATCACGTCACCCGGCTGATAAATGGCCGCCACGGCCTCGGCCACCTGTTGATTGACCGCCTGATAAGCAGCCCAGTTGGCAGCCTCAAAGCGAATCAGGCTGCCCTCATAATGGAACAGGGGCCAGAAGACATCATTGGCCATGCCGTTGTAATAGGCATCGTACAGCGCCTCATTCACAAAAACCGGTTGATAGGCCTGGCGCTCGGCAGCAGGGCGCGCCGCCCAGGCCGCTTCTGTCAGCCCCGTGGGCGCCATGCCGGCCCAGATCTGTGCTGCGTCTGTCTGCACGCCCGAAAGCGCCGTCACCAGACCGCCAGAACTGGGAACCATTTCACCTGCCGCATTCAGACTGAAGGGCAGGCGATTGCTAACAATAATCCAGCGCATAGGTTGACCTGTTGCCACTGAGAAGCCGGGCGGTTTGAATAATGCCCACATGGGTGTAGGTCTGGGGAAAGTTGCCGTACATTTTGCCACTTTCGGGATGAGTGTCCTCGCTGAAGAGGCCCAGATGATTGCCGGAACGCAGCATGTTTTCAAACAGAGAGCGGGCCTCGGCTTCTTCTCCGATCAGATACAGGGCGTGAATCATCCAGAAAGTACAGAAGTTAAAGGCGCATTCGGGTTCGCCAAAGTCGTCCACGGCCACATAGCGAAAGACGTGGCCGTTTTTCATCAGGCGCTGGCGGTAGGCCTTGACCGTGGCCACAAAGCGGGGATCATGAGGGTCAATCAGGCCCATCACGGGCATCAGCAGCACGGCGGCATCAGCATCACGCCCGCCATAAGACATGGCAAACATCTGGTCGGCTTCGCTCCAGGCCTTGTCGAGAATCTGGGCCCGCAGCTGGCTGGCCCGTGTGCGCCAGAGCATGGCTGTATCGGGCTCGTCCATCACCTCGGCAATTTTGGCCCCGCGATCGAGGGCCACCCAGATCATCAGCTTGCTGAAGGTATAGTGTCTGAAAATATCGCGAAACTCCCAGATGCCGCTGTCGGTCTGGTCCACCACCGCCCAGGCAGCGGCCACCAGTTCCTGAATCAGCTGCCACTCTTCGCTCAGATCGCTCTGGTTGGGGTTCAGGCGCAGATCAAAAAAGAGCGGGTAAAGCGAAAGAATCATTTCGCCATAGATATCAAACTGCTGATGGGTATAGGCCGCATTACCCACCCGGACCATACCGCTGTCAGCGGCCCCACGCAGATGGGTCAGCTGGATTTCATCCAGGCGGGCTTCGCCCAGAATACTGTAGAGCGGCTGCAGTTTGTCGATGCCGTGGCGCGAGATATTTTTGAGATAAAGAATAAATTTTTCCATCTCTTCAAAATGGGCCAGGCCGCTGAGGGCGTCGATCAGAAAGAAGCTGTCGCGAATCCAGCAGAAGCGGTAGTCCCAGCAGCGCTCGGAGCCGTGAATTTCAGGAATCGAGGTGGTGGTGGCCGCAATGGTGGCCCCGGTGTCTTCAAAGAGATGCAGCTTGAGGGCCAGAGCCGAGCGGATCACCGCCTGCTGGTACTGGGGCGGAATCGCGCAGTGGCGCACCCAGGTCTGCCAGTAAGCCACGGTCGCCTGCAGCAGCTGCTGACTGTAGGCTTTGACATCGCGCTCCAGCGGAAAGTCATAGGTCAGCACACAATAGGCGGTTTTTTGCAGCAGATGGGTGCCTTTGGCCAGAATACCCTCCAGGCTCAGGCTGCTGTGCAAAAACAGACGCTCAGAGCGGCCTTCAGCCCGAATACTGCGCTCATGCCGCCCCATGCGCGGGACTTCCTGGGCATAGTTGAAGCGGGGCTCAAAGTCCAGTCGCACACTGGGCGTACCGCGCAGGGGCACAATCTGGCGATGGACTTCAATCGGGCGGTGCAGATGATCCTGGGCGCTGTAACGCGGAATAAAGTCAATCACCTTAAAGGCATAGTCATCGGCCTCAAACACGGTCTCTAAGACGTTGGTATTGGGTCGGTAGTACTGCCGAATCCGGGCCGGGGCTTCAGATTCAATGGCAAAGTGCCCGCCTTGCGCAGCATCCAGTATGCGGGCAAAGACGCTGGGAGCGTCCAGGCGCGGCAGGCAGAGCCAGTCCAGGCTGCCGCTTTCAGAAATCAGGGCCGAGATCTGGCCGTTGCCAATCAGCCCATAGTTGAGGTGAAATTCGCAAAAGGTCTCTGCATGTGTCATGCTGTTCAGCTTAACACAAAAACACAAAGTGGTCAGATCCGCCAGTGGGAGGCCCCCTGAAAAGCCTGCAGGGCCAACTGCAGCTGCGTGGCCTGTTCAGGCTGATGCAACTGCTGCAACAGGCCGGCCAGTGATTCAAGCGTACACAGGCTGCCCGGCCGCTGGTTGGCCCGCAGGCGATAGCGCGAGGGCTGGTGCTGCAGGCTCAGGCGCGGTACCTGCTGCAGATAAGGACTCTGGCGCAGCATTTTGGCACTTTCCTGCCAGGTGCCGTCAAGCAGCACAACATGCTGCGGTTCTGTGGGTACATGCGCTGCATCCAGCATTTCAGCACCCGGATAGAGCAGCACGGCCTCAGCGCGCAGACAGAGACGCTGCAGCACAGGATCAGGCACTGTGCGCTGCCAGATCAGGCGCTGAATATCCAGGCTCAGAGATGGGGCCAGATCCAGCGCCAGCCGCCCGGTGTTGCTCGGGCGGCTGAGTTCACGCGGATGCGTCAGCAGATAAAAGCGGGGCACACCACTAGAGCCAGTCCATCGGATCGCTGTAAACCCCGTTGAGCTGCACGCCAAAGTGCAGGTGAATGCTGGCGCTGGCCCCGGTGGTGCCCGTCACCAGAACATCCTGGCCCTGTGTCAGCTGGGCGCCCTGGCGCTGCAGCAGGCGCTCGCCGTGGCAAAAGACCGTGCGCAGGGCCGGTTCAGCGTGCTGCAGGCGAATCAGATTGCCGCAGCCACTGTCATAGCCAGCCTGCACGACCTTGCCCGGCAAAGGTGCCGTGGCCTTGACGCCCTTCAGGGTTTCGATATCGAGCCCTTCGTGCAGGCGCCAGGTGCCGCGAATCGGATGCAGACGGTAGCCAAAGTGAGAAGAAACATAACCGGTGGTAGGCCAGGCCATTTCACGCCGGGGCACGGGCACAATCAGCATGCGATAGGTTTCAACCCAGTCATGGGGCCAGGCTTCATTGACCTGGCGGATCAGATCGGGTGAGGTGCGAAACTTCAGGGCAATCAGATCAAGCGAATTCACGTCTTCAAGCTGGGCTTTGTAGACCACCGGCACAAAACCGGGCAGTTGCTGGCTCCAGCGCTGCTGGTAATAGGCCCTGTACTCTACTGACGCCGAGTGATAACTGGCCTGTTTTTCAAGCCATTTGGCCTGGTACCAGTGCTTCATGGGGCCATCGGGCTGGGCTTTGATCGCCATTTCAGCCTGGCTGAGATGACCCAGCTGAATGCGGGCCATCAGTTTATCGGACTCGGCAAAGCTGCTGTTGACGATGCGCTGACTGGCCTGCATGGCTTTGAGCGATTCATCAATCCAGCTCAGATAGCTGCGATCACCAGCAAAGCTGCTCAACAGTTTATGGGCCTCGTCAAAGTGCCCCCGGTCGCGCAGATGCGCGGCCACAATGGCCGTCAGTTCTGCTGAACGGGGCAGCCGGGCCTGGCGGAAGAGCTGCAAAGCGCGATCGTACTGACGTTTATCCCAGGTATTAAAAGCATCATTCAGGCGCTGATAAGCCTGACGCACTTCAGCCGGACTGTGGCCGCCATGTTTTTGCAGCAAGAGGGCGGCCAGCCTGTCACGGTAGACGCTGTTGCGGGGTTCAAGGTTCAGCAGCTGGTAGTAGTAAAGTTCTTCGGCCTGGGGGCTGAGCTGACGGGCGGCATGGCGCTGCTGCAGCATGCGCAATAAAGCCTCCCGTAGCTCCGCGTCACGCGGGTTGAGGTTAAAATGGGCGCGGGTTTCCTGCCAGAGGCGCTCAGCAGGGGCCTGGGCGCCGTTACGCCAGCGGCGCAGCTCCTCGCGGATGCGGCTGTGCTGACGCTGTCGGTAATCGGGCTGGCGCACCAGACGCTGAAAGTCGTCGGCAGACTGACTCCAGGCAGGCAAAGTGGTGGCACTGGCGGCACTGACCAGGACCAGAACCAGCAGCGCTTTAATCATTGCTTTCACGTATCAGCTCCTCTAAATAACTGCAGAGTTTGGGGTCATAATAGCCCGTCTGGCGCAGGGCTTCAAGTCCTGTCAGGCTGAGATCCTGCGCGCCGGCCTGCTCCAGTGCGTCCAGCACCAGTGCCAGAATGCGCGCCGGCAGGGGGATGCGCTGAGCGCTCAGGCCGGCCGGAAAACCGCTGCCGTCCCAGCGCTCACGCAGGTGCTTGAGGCTGCGGCTCAGGGTCTCAAGTTCCAGACTTTCGATCAGGCGCTGACAGAGCAAATATGCCTCACGTCGCTGGCGCCCGGCAGGCAGATCCCCAGGCAAAAGCAAAAGGCTGAGATGATGCAGCGCGGCCGCATCGCTGAGGGCCTGCTGCTCGTCGGCCGAAAGTCCCAGTCGCTGGCCCAGACGGGCGGCCAGCGCCGTGCTGCGCTCGGCCTGAAAAGAACCCCGCAGGCCCTGGGTGGTCTGAACGACCTCCTGTAAGACATCCAAAGGCTGACGAAGACTGTGCTCCAGGGCTTCAAGGGTCAGCAAGCCATCGAGGGCCTCGCGGGCCGCCTGAATCAGCCAGTGACGCTGGGTCTGACTCAGGGGCTCACGGGTCGAAAGCCAAAGACCCAGCAGGCCATAGAGTCGTTTCTGATGCCAGAGCGGGATCAGCACCGGAGCGGCACCTGCCGGCAGGGCCGGCAGCTCACCACCGAGATACTCCTGCACTTCTTCGCGTTCGAGTTCCAGCAGGGTGGGCTGGGATTTGGGTGTCAACTCCAAACGGTCCTGCAGAATCAGCTGCACAGACAAGGGCGTGCTGCGCGGCAGCCAGGCCACCAGCTCCAGGTCATCACCCTGGCGGGGCCGGGCAAGAAAAAGGGTCTGGGCCTGGGGTACACTCTGCTGAATCTGATTCAGCATTTCGTTCAAAGCATCACGTCCTCCCTGCTGGCGCAGAATCCGCAGCCACTGGCGCGCAAAATGATGCTGGCTGCGCAGATGGCCCAGCTGTTCCTGCACCACATCCAGACTGACCTCAAAAAAGCGCTGCTCCATCCAGCTCAGAGCTTTCAAACCCTGTGCCAGCAACAACTGCTGTTCAGCCGCCGGGCAGCTGAGCTGCAGGGCCTGGGCAATAAAAAAACGATAAACCCGCAGCAATTGCTGGTGCAAGATCAGCAGATGACTGCGCTGGTGCAGGCGCCGGATAAACTGCCGCTGCAGGCTGTGCAGCTGGGTGTAAAGCGCACTGCCCGCGACCAGTTCACCGGATTCATCCAGACGCACCCGGCCCAGCAGGTGCATGATTTCAGGCAACACCCCCAGCAGGCGTTTTTCAAACAGGCGCTCCATTTTGCTGTCGGCAGCCGCCTGCTGAAGCTGCAGGCGACACTGGGCCAGCAAGTCCGGCAGGGCCTGTTCAAGACTTTGATCCCAGAGTTTGAGGGTTTCAGGGGACAGCAGGGTGGGTTCGGCCTCACGCTCGGTTTGCTGCGGGGATTCACCCCGGGAATAGGTTTCAATGATCAGACGCCCCCCATCGACCAGGGCCCGGCAGATCTGATTGCGTCCCTGGTGTTTGGCCCGGTACAACGCCGTATCGGTACGGATAATCAGCTCTGAGGGTTCTAAATCCGGCTCGTTGCTGAGGCAGCTGACCCCGATGCTGGTGGTCATATTGACCGTCTGTTTGTCTTTGCCCGTAAAGCTGTGGGCCGCCACGTTGCGCCGGATGCGCTCGGCCACCTCACAGGCCGCCTGCAGGGGGGTTTCGGGCAGCAAAATCGCCAGTTCCTCACCGCCATAACGGGCCACAATATCCGTTTCGCGCACCGAATCACTCAAAATGCCCGCAATGTCACGCAGGGCCTTGTCACCGAGCAGGTGGCCGTGGGTGTCGTTGAACTTTTTAAAATAGTCCAGATCGGCAATGATCATCGAGAGCGGACTGTCATAGCGCTTGGAGCGGGCCATTTCTTCTTCGAGCTTGAGCTTCATATAGCGGTGGTTAAACACCCCCATCAGGCCGTCTTTGATGGCCTGGGCCTGAATGCGGTTGCGCAGCTGCAGGTTTTTAAGGGTAATTTCAAAGGCGTTCACCAGCAGTTTCAGCAGGCGCTCGTCACGCTCCTGAAAGGGCTCTCCGGCGGCCCGGAACATCACCAGAATATACGCGGTTTCATCGTCAATCAGCACCGGCTGTGCCATCAGCGACTGGTAGCCGACGCGCCAGGTGACGTAGGCTCCGCTCAGGCGGCTCAGATTGCTCAGGCGCACGCCCTGGCCCGTGCGGGCAATTTCCTGCAGCAGCCCCTTGTCTTCGAGCAGATAGACCTTTTCGGGCTCCAGCAGTGAGTCGGATTTTTCGTGCACAATGCGCCCCACCTCGGCCAGGCGTTCCACGCGATAGACCGAAGTGCGCTGATTGGTGATCATACGCTTGATCGAAGAGGCCTCTGAAGTAAACAGATGATCAAAAACATGGCTGGGTGAGAGCTCGACCTCCGCCTCGTGCAGCACGGACTCACTCATCATTTTGGTCAGATGGTAGAGCACCTGCATTTTTTCGCCCTGGCGCTCAATGCGGCGGCGCTGGTCAATAAAACGCAAGCCGCCAAAGACCAGAAAGGCCAGCACCACCGGAATAATCGGGTTGCGATCCTGCTGGTACGAAAAGGCCACCAGCACGGCAATCGGATAAAAAAACAGGGTCTGAAAAATCTCCAGCCGATCATCTTTGAGAGCCAGCAGAGAGTTCAACCAGCGCCTGAACGTCAGATCAGGCACCTGCTTGAGCGTCAGATAGGCATTGACCAGCGGCGGGTTAACCAAAAGATAGACGCCGGTCGCCGCACCCGCTGAGAGCAGGCTTTCCAGCAAAAGATTAAAATGGGCATAAGGGGCCACATAGCGCTGGGCCAGATACATGGCGAAGCCGGCCAGCGCATAAGTAATGGCATATTGACAAGCATTAAAGGCCGCAATACTCAGACCCCGACGCTGCAAAATGGCCATCGAAATCAGCGCGCCCAGACCGGCCACCAGAATGGCCATCGGCGGATTAAACACCAGCATCACCACCAGAATAATGGCAAAGCTGGCCGAGATTTTACTGCCGCGCGGCAGCACCACATAGGTCTGCTCAGCAATCACGTTCAGCACCAGGAACAGCAGCAGCTCCAACAGACTGACGCGCCAGAAGTCGGGAAAGCGCAGGCACAGCAGCACACTGAGGAGGCCGCCCAGCAAGAGCACGGACCAGAAATACAGGCGCTCCCAGAAACTGGAGCGGGCCAGCGCCTGATCCAGCTGTGCTTCAGTATGCATGCCCATTTGCTTCTATGCACTTTCTTTTGTGTGGTATGATGCCCGGACGCGTCAGCATGTAACACGCCTGCAGACGCTTCATTGTAGACAGAAAGAGGAAGGCCGGTCAATGCGCCGGCGCACACATCACAAAAGCCATGCCATTGATCTACGACCACAATCTCCAGTCCGCCATTTTTAAGCTGGGCCCTTTGCAGCCCCGCTGGTACGCCATGATGTATATTCTGGGCTTTGTGGCCCTTTACTTTGTGGCCGTCAAACACCCCCGCTTTCAGGCCCATGGCCTGAACAAAGACGATGCCATGGATCTGCTGACCTACGGTTTTATGGGTGTCCTGGCCGGGGGGCGCCTGGGTTATATTCTGTTTTACAACCTGAGCTATTACCTGCAGAATCCCCTCAAAATCTTTTTTATCTGGGAAGGCGGCATGGCTTTTCACGGGGGCCTGATCGGCAGTATTCTTGCCCTGATCGTCTACGCGCGCCACAAAAAGCTGCCCGTATTGACCACCTTTGATATCGTGGCGCTGGCCACGCCCCTGGGCCTGATGTTTGGCCGCATTGGCAACTTTATTAACGGCGAACTCTGGGGCCGGCCCACCGACGGCAGCTGGGGCGTGCGCTTTCGTGAGCTGCAGGCCGATGGCACCTGGGGCTATGGCCCGCTGCGCCACCCGACCCAGATTTACGAAGCCCTGCTCGAAGGGCTGTTGCTGTTTTTGCTCCTGCTGGCCGCCACCCGCTGGGGCCAGCGCCTGAAGCCCGGCAGCATCGGCGCGCTCTTTTTGACCGGCTATGGCTGCGGCCGCTTTACCGTCGAGTTCTGGCGCATTCCCGACGCGCAGATTGGTTATCTGCTGGGTACCAACTGGCTGACCATGGGTCATGTGCTGAGCAGCCCCATGATTCTGGGCGGCCTGCTGATGCTGCTGGTGGTCAGCCTGCGCCCCATCGAAGTTTTGCAAAAATCCGCGTCACCAGAAGAAGCACCTGCGGCTGAGACCCCAACGGACAACACGGCAACAGACAGCGAAGCCAGGGTAAACGACGCGGCAGACAAAAGCCTCTGAACATCTGCTGACAGCTGAAACCACGGCCAGGAAGCTCACCCACCACACGAAAAATATTGATCTGAATCAAGTTCTGAGGCGTTCTGGATCAGCGGCAAAGCATACCAGGCAGGCGTATGCTGATCAACAGGCTAACCCTGATAGTCTGGAATCTATGCATACAAGAGGATGTCACGATGTTTCAAAAATCATCTGTTTCAAAACGGGGCCTGGTGGCCCTGAGTCTGGGCCTGCTGCTGGCCAGCGCCTGTCAGCCCCAGGCCAGCCAGCCCACACAGCCCGCGCAGCCCGGCCCCTCCAGCGCTCCGGCTGACCCCAATGCCATTGCCATCAACCTCAACCAGGGCCGCCAGCAGGTGGCGGGCCAGCTGATGGATGCCGCTCGCGGTGAGCTTGTCACAGCACCCACCCGCATTCGGGTCACAGGACCCGGTGCCGCCATGCTAGAGCAAACGGAGCTCAGCACACAAAACGGTCTGCTGGCCCTGACCCTCAAGGCCAACGTGAAGCCCAGCCGTGAAAACCCGCTGCGCCTGACCCTGGTAGCTGAAGCTGAAGGCTATTTTACCGGCAGTGTCCAGCTGCAGCTGGACGACGCCCGCGAGGCCTTTGTGGTGCGTCTGACCGATCGCAGCAACCCACCCCAGGGCGTGGGCACAGCCAGCGACAGCAGTGCGCAGGCCAGCAATGGCACCCTGACCCAGGCCATTGATCTACAGGCCAGTACCCAGGGCGTCAACGCCCGCTTTGCCCTGCCCAACGGCAGCACCCTGACAGACGCCAGCGGTCAGCCCCTGAGTGGCCAGCTGCAAACTCATGTGGGTTACTTCAGCAATCTCACGCCCGAATCCCTGAATGCATTCCCCGGCGGTTTTGCCCCGGACAGCGTCAGCAACAGCCCGGAGGATGAAGGTTACTTTGTGACGGGTGGCTTTGTGTCAGTAGACATCACCGACAGCAGCGGCAAAAAGGCCGCCAACTTCAGTCAGTCTGCCACGGTCACCATCCAGATTCCTGCTGGCACCCCCAACCCCGACACAGGTCTACCCGTCAAAGCCGGTGATACGATTCCCATCTGGAGCCACAGCACCCAGACCGGTCAGTGGAGCCTGGAAGGCCAGGGCACAGTCGCGGCAGGCAGCAACGGCAACTTTGATGTGACTTACGCCGTCAGCCATCTTTCATACTGGAACCTGGACTGGTTTATGAGCGATCGCTGTAATCCCCAGCTCAATCTGAACTGGGACAGCGAAAACCACGTGCCCGTACTGATGGAGCTGCTGATGGATGACGAAAACTGGTATACCCACAGCAATATTTTGCAGGATCCGGTCAACCATCTTTATAACGTGCCCGTGGGCAAAGAAATGACCTTTGTGGCCAAATACCTGAACCAGGAAGTGGGCCGCGAAGTGGTCACCCTCAATCAGAGCTGCCAGCCCATCACGGTCGATATCCAGACCAGCGGCTTGCCGGCCCTGCGGACGGTTCCCCTACAGGTCAGCCTTGGCAGCCAGACCCGCTTTACCCGTGCAGAGGTCGAAAACCTGGCCAGCCGCTTTGGCCTGAATAACACCTTGATCCAGAATATTCTGGCCTACACCCACCCCACAGATCCCACCGCTCTGTTTGCCTTTGACGATGCGGCCTATGCTGAGCTGAAGCGCCTGGGCGTGAATGACGATCAGCTGCAGATGATGCGCAGCCTGCTGGATCAGACCTACCGGCCGACCATGTATATCGGCTACTATCAGGAATCGGATCCCTGGGGCAGCAACTGGGTCTCGCTGGAAGAAGGTCAGGGCCAGGTCACCCTGGCAGAAGGTCAGGATTACACCTTCTATGGCCATATCTATTATAACGACCGTTATTTCTGGATCAACCAGACTCTACGACTGGAGCCCGGCCAGACCGAGCTGCGCCTGGATATCCGGGATGTGGATCTGACCCTGGAAGTGGTGCGGACCCTGCTGGGCCAGATTGGCATCAGCCTGCCAAATCTCTGATTCGGCTTATAAACAGACCGTGTGCCTGACAAAGGGCACGCGGTTTTTTGCAGTGATTCAGAATGAACCGTTCTTCGCACTCCCTGAGTAGACTTGAGGGGATCGGCTGAAGTTTTTTTTACACATGAAAGGGTCTCCTTGAGGCGATGGATTCAATAACCACAAAGAAATCATCTACAAAAGGAGACCCTATACCAATGGATACAAAAAAAA
>JACYMC010000055.1 GCA_015272195.1 Candidatus Sericytochromatia bacterium | reverse complement strand
CTTTTAATAGCTCTTTTCTTTGCATCTTTTTCCTCCAGGGTTCTGTTTATTTTAGCCTCTCTGGAGGTTTACACCACTTATGTTACACTCTCTACGCTGACAGGGCATGCCTCAGCGACTGACCGACTGAGCGGGACTGAGTCTACCAGTCCAGACGCTGAACAGCTCGTTTTCGAGAGATTGCTGGTAAGCGGTATCGCTATTGTACACAGCGGTCCAGAGCTTTTTTCCAAATCGTTTAAAAAGGCTTGTTCAACCGTTGGCATCGTGTTCTCCTGATAACATTTCTCAGCGACCAACCCAGCCGCCACAGACCGGAAACACCTGGCCCACAAAACAATCACCTGGCCGGCTGCAGAGATAAGCGGCAAATTCAGCATCTTCTCTGGCACTGACCAGGCGACCCAGTGGCACCTCCTGCTGCAGGCGCGCCTGAAATTTGGGATGATTCTGAACCTCTGGCGGGAAATAGGTTGGGTTATCGACAAAGTGCTGCGCAATAGCATTAACCTGCACGTTGTGGGCGGCCACTTCAACACCCACAGCCTGAACGTAGGCCAGCTGGGCACCCCGCGCGGTACTGTGTAGGTAGAGCAGCGTTTCATGCCACGCAAAGCGGAAGCACTTCCCATCACCAGAATTTTACCGGAACGCCGTGCGATCATGGCCGGCAGCGCGGCAGAAAACAGACGCTGCAGGGGATGTACCAGAGCGGCAAAAACATCCTGCCACTCCTGCTCAGACACTTCGCTGACCCGCGTGTGGGGGGGGCTTCTATTGCAAGGTTGGCAATCAGAATGTCAATTTCGCCTGCTTTGGCCAGCTGTCGGGCCGGGGATTCAGGCTCACGCAGGGGATCCGTATCTGCAATGACCTGAGCGCCATGTGCTGCAAAAACCTCACACAGCACGGGTCCCATAAAAGCGTTGGCATGGGTAACAAAGACCCGCTGATCTTTTAACATCTGCGCTGACATAAAGCCTTCCTTTCAGACCTGTAAAATATACTGTTGCCTGTAGCTCCAGGTCTTACGGTAAAAGCAGACTGGCGCTGACCGGGCGGTGGTCGCTGTTGGCCCCGATATCCACAATCGCGTGCTCTTGCAGCTCAAAGTGCGGGCTGAAGATCACAAAGTCGATGCGTGTGCTAGGCTGCCGGGCCGGGTAGCTGGGCTGCAGCAGCCACTCAGGCCGCTCGCGAAAGACCGGGTGGGCCAGGGCCAGCAGGGCGTCAAGCTCGCCGCTTTCGGCAGATGTGTTGAGATCGGCCAGCACAATCCAGGGGTGGGAGCTGGCCTGCAGCCAGCTGGCCAGCTCGCGCAGCTGATCGGTGCGCACCGGGTTGGGGGGCGGCAGATGGCTCAGGTGGGTCACAAAGACATTGACCGGGCGGCCGGCGTGGCGCACGGTGGCCACCAACGCGGCCCGGCGCAGCATGTCTTTGGCCTGGTAGTGGCGGCGCTCAAGTTTATCCACCGGCAGGCGGCTGCGCAGGGCGTTGCCAAAGCCGTAGTGGGCGTCGCCATAAAACCAGTCGCCGGGCAGGCCGCGCTGGTAAAAGCGGAACAAATCGCTATAGGCCCCCGAGGTGTGGCCCTTGTTGACTTCCTGCAGGCCCAGCAGGTCCACGTCCTGCTGCTGCAGCCACTTGAGGTGGGGGCGCGGGTCAAAGCGGTAGTCGTCGGTCCAGCCGTAGCGGATATTGCTGCTCATGACCTTAAGCGGCGTGCTTTTATCGGGTGCCGGGTCGGCGGGCGTGGGCAGCAGGCCTTCGTTACCCATCAGCAGAGCCAGCAGGCCCATCAGAGAAAAAAGACCGCAGGCAAAAACCCAGAGCCGCTGCAGGGCGGGTGGGCTGGCCGTGTTTTCGGCAGCTTGCGCCTGACCCAGCCAGAGCAGCACCGCGCTGGCCAGCAGCCAGGCCAGCCAGAAGCCGTTGGGGTTGGCCTGCAGCAAAAACAGGGCCAGAATCAGCAGCAGGCCAATAAAGCCCAGCTGCAAATTGAGCGCCGGAAAGTAATTGGGCTGCCGGGCCTGAAACTGCTGCCAGTGCTTCACAAAAGCCAGCCAGAAGCTGCCCAGACCCAGCGCCCCGGCGCCATGGGCCAGCAGGCCCGTGCTCAGGCCATAACCTGTATAGAGCAGGGTGTAGAGGGCAACAGCCACACCGCCAGAAGCCAGCAGCAGCACCAGCAGTGGTGGCGCTTTGCGCGGCAGGCCCCAGGCCAGCAGCGTACCCAGGCCCAGCGAAAGAAAAAACAGGCCGGCGGGATATTCTGGCTGCTGGGCACTCCAGATGTGCAGATTGTAGATCAGGCCCACGCTCAGGCCCATTAACAGGCCAAAGACCAGGCCCAGCAGGCTGCTGCCGCGCGGCAGGCGCTCAGATTCAGTTGCGGCAGGGCTTTTATCAGGCAGCAGGCGTTCGGGCAAGAGCAGCGCGGCCACAACAAAGACCGTCAGCGTGCTCCAGCCAATCAAGGATTTAAGCGCCGGCGGCGAAAGCAGCAGCGGCAGCCCGCCCTGCGAAACACGCACGCTGAGGTAAAAGAAAAAGCTCAGCAGTACCACAAAACCCGGCACCTCACCCAGGGCCGTCTGGCCCAGGCTGTGCAGCAGGCGCATCATGAGCAGGCCGCCCAGCCAGACCAGCAGCACCGAGCCCCAGGCAAAAAGATCACTCTGGCGGTAAAGCGACAGGCTCAGATAGAGGGCAAAAAAGGCCAGCAGCAAAAGCTGGGTATGCCAGCGATTGGGCAGCACGTCGCGGCGCCAGAGGCCCAGGCGGTAGATCACCGGCGCGCTGAAGGCCAGCAGGGCAATGCCAAAGATTTTGGGCACGCGGCCCGGCACGCCCTCCCAGCCAAAGTAGAAATAGGTTGAGATCACCGAGAGCAGGTTGCCAATGCTGTCGGACCAGAGCCAGAGCACGGCAAAGAGGGCTGCCGGCAGCCAGGCCATGCGGTAGCGGGGCGCACTGCCCAGTAAGGTTTCAGCGTTCACGTTCAGGGGCGCACGCTCCATTTGCCCTCAAAGAGCCATTTGTAGGTGGTCAGGCCCTCTAAGGCCATGGGGCCACGGGCGTGCAGCTTCTGGGTGCTGACGGCCACCTCGGCACCGAGGCCAAACTGGGCCCCGTCAGTAAAGCGGGTTGAGGCGTTGAGATAAACCACAGCGGAATCCACTTCGTTTAAAAAGCGCTCGGCGTGATCACCCTTGAGGGTCAGAATGCCGTCAGAGTGGCCGCTGCTGTGGCTGGCAATGTGGTCGAGGGCTTCATCGAGATCTTCAACAATGCGCACCGAGAGAATCAGGTCCAGAAACTCGGTGCCAAAATCTTCGTGGGTGGCCTTGTTGAGGCGCGGGTAGCCGGCCTGCTCAAAATAAGGGTAGGCCTGCACGTCGGCGCGGATTTCAACGGGCACAGGCGCCAATGACTCAGCCAGCATGGGCAGCAGGTCGGGGGCCACGGAGTGGTGGACCAGCAGGGTATCGAGGGCGTTGCAGACCGTCGGGCGCTGCACTTTGGCGTTATGAATCACGTCAACGGCCCCGTCGAGATCCAGAAAGGCGTCGGCGTAGAGATGACAGACCCCAATCCCGCCCGTGATCACAGGAATGGTGGCGTTTTCGCGGCAAAACTGATGCAGACCGGCCCCACCGCGCGGAATGATCATGTCCACATACTGATCCAGGCGCAGCAGTTCGCCCACCAGGGCCCGGTCCGGGCTTTCGATCAATTGAATACAGGCCTCGGGCAACTGGTGGGCCAGCAGGGCCTCCTGCAGCACCTGCACCAGCACGCGGTTGCTCTGCAGGGTTTCTTTGCCGCCGCGCAGAATCACGGCATTGCCGCTTTTGAGGGCCAGGCAGGCCACGTCAACGGTCACGTTGGGCCGGGCCTCGTAAATCACGCCCAGCACCCCAATCGGCACGCGGCGGCGGCGCAGGCGCAAACCGCCCGGCAGCATACGCTCGTCGATCTCCTGCCCGACCGGGTCGGCCAGGCGGGCCACGTTTTCAGCCTCGCGGGCAATGGCCTCCAGCCGGCCGCTGTCGAGGCGCAGGCGATCCAGCATCGCCTCACTCAGCCCGGCGGCCTGGGCGGCGACCAGATCGGCCTGGTTGGCCAGCAGAATATCCGTTTCGTGGCGGCGCAGCAGGCTGGCGATGGTCTGAATCACCGCGTTTTTGTGTTCGGTGCTGGTTTTGAGAAGTTCCCGTGCGGAATCTTTGGCCAGTTTGCCCATAACCTGCAGATCAAGCGCTTGCGTCATTGTGTGGTGCCTCCGTGGCAAGTGTCTGCATCAGATTAACACGGCAACGCGGCGGGACAAAAGCCCCGCCGCGCCAGACGGGCTGCTTAGAAGTCGCCGTTGATGTAGGCGCTGGCCAGGCGCACCATCAGATCGTTGAGTTTCTCAACGCTGTACTGACCAATGGTGGGCTTGATATGGCTGTTACCAATGCCGCTGTCGTCGGTTAAAAAGACGTACTGGCCGCCGCTGCTGATGGCCAGCATGCGCAGCAGAAACTCAGTGTCTTTATCGATGCCGCTGGAAGCCACGGGAATAATGCGAATACCCTTGGCCGCCGCACGCTCTAAGCTGGTTCTTAAGCGCTGCAGGTTCTCGGCATCCTGATGCGGCGGGGCGTCAAGCACCAGAAAGAGCAGGCGCGCACGGGCCGTGGGGCTCCACTGGTGATTGTCAACGGCGTCAGCCAGGGCCGAATCAACCGCCTCCGGAAAGTCGCCGCCGCCGTTGGCCGACTGCTGGGCCAGCTGGCTTTGCACGCTGTTGACGTCGGTGCTGAAAGGAAAGCTGCGCACGACGTACTCATCGGTGGTATCGCGGTAAAAATTGGCGCTCAGGCGCAGGGTCAGATCCTGGGGCGTCTGGGCCGCCACCCGGCTGGCGACGTTGGCCAGCTCGCTTTTGAGGTATTCCAGTTCATCCCCCATCGAGCCGGTGGTATCGATCATCAGCATCAGATCGGCATACACCGCCGGGGCCACTTCACTCTCTAAGCTCAGGCCAATGGGCTCATTGCTCTGCAATGGCCAGCTGAGGTCCTGTGTGGCCTGGGCCTGGCCGCTATCGGCGCGGATCTGCAGGTCGGTGTACTGGCTCTGGGCAGTAAACAGATCGACAAACAGCTCGGCCTCACCCGCCATATTGGTGCGGGCCGTAAACAGGGTCTGCTGCCCGCTGCGCAGCGTCACCGGCACATCGGCCAGGGCCTGGCCACTGCTGTTGCGCACCACCACCGGCACGCGGCGCTGGGTGTAAATGCCCCAGGTCGCGGGCATCTGGTCCCATTCCTGCTGCTGCATCAGATCCAGCCAGAAGGGCCAGTTTTGCAGGTCACTCCAGGCTCCGGCGGTCAGCAGACCGGCTTCAGGGACGGGGCCAGGTTCTTCGGGCGGCAGGATCGGGGGCATGATATCGGGAGCGGTGACGCCAGGGCGGGGCGCGCTGCTGCTGGTGCGTTCAGATGTGGCCGGGCCTGCGCTGACGCTGTCCATCATGGCCGGGGCCGACATCGGCATGCCCGCTTCGGCCATGGCATCCCCCCCATCAAAGTTGCGGCCGGGCATGGCCGTGGGGATCGGCTGGGCCGCAAAGCTGGGGATCGGTGGGGGCGTGCCCGCCACTTCAGGAAAGGCCGACGGCGCCGGGCCGGTACCGGGGGTTTCACCGGGCTGGCAGGCCAGCAGACTGAGGCTGAGGCCAATCGCCAGGCCAAGGTGTACAAGCGGGGTGTGTTTTAACATCAACAAGGTCCTCCTGAAATGAGCATGGCTTTAGCTTAGCAAAAAAGAACTTTGTTGACAATATGTGAACTTGTTTTCTTTTTGTTTTTATTTATCCGGGTAATTGACCTTCCAGCCGCCGGCTTCTTTGACCAGCTGCAGGGTCTGGGATTGTTCTTCGTAAGGCACTTCCAGATCGTTGTTTTCAAAATGGGGCACACCGTGCTTCAGCGCCCAGGCCAGCAGGGCAGCCTGAGTCTCGAGGGTCTGTAACTCTTGCTGTTGTTCAGCACTGAGGGCTTCGCGGCGGGACATTTCGTCCACAATGGCCCGGGCATCCGGGGTGCGCAGGGTCAGGGTGACACTGGCGCTTTTTTCGTCGGCACTTTCAAGCTCAACAGTTTAACTGACGGCGTTTTCGGGGGCTTGTGACAGTAGCTTTTGAGATTCAGACACATAATCTGCGGCGCTTTTTTTGGCCTGGGCACTTTGGCTCCAGTAGCGATAGGCTTTTTCTGGATCGCGGGCATCAAAAAAAGCACTGGCCATGGCCTCTACCACCGCTTCGGGCGACATATCGCGGGTGTCTGCTGTGTCTTGCCGGGTCTGCTCCTGGCTTGTGTTGTCTGAGCGGCAGGCTCCCAGCGTTCCTGTTGTCAGGCATAACACTATGGCAGCGATGATTGTTTGTTTTTGCTTGCTTAACATCTTAAAACAACAACTTTCATTCTTTTATCTTGTTCAAAGATTTAAAAGCTGCCTTCAGCTTAGCGCAAAAGCACCATTTGCTCAACATCGCGTTGAGTCTTTATTTTACAGCGCTTCAGTTTTCGGGCAGATAGGTTCGCAGCCAGCTTTCGAGGCTCAGCAGCAGCCAGACCTTGGCCCCGTGACGGGGCAAAAAGCCGGGCAGCTCCCAGTCCATCAGCTGGCGCAGCCAGCGCGGGTCAAAATAAGGGTAGCGGGTCAGGCCCTTTAAAATCCGCTGCCGGGCCCAGCGGTGCAGGGGGCCACGCGGCTGCAGCCAGGCCTCCACGGGCACCTGCATACCGCTTTTGGGGCGCTGCAGAATGCTGGCGGGCAAGAGATCCGCCACGGCCTGCTTGAGAATGTGTTTTTCGGTGGCTTCGCGCAGGCGCAGCTCCGCCGGCATGCTGGCCGCCAGGGCGCTGACCTCGCGGTCGAATAAGGGTGAGGCCGGCTGCAGGCCCAGGGGTGCACTGAGGGCATTGACCTTGTACAGAATATGATGGGCACCCTTAAACACCGTGTTCAGGCGCATCAGGCCGGCCATCAGCTGGCTGTCGTCGATCAGAAAAGGGTCCAGCTCGGCCTGTAAAGCGGCCAGATCAAGGGCCTGCCAGGCCGCGGGCGTCAGCAGCTGCGGCAGATCGCCGTAGGCCTTGCGGTAGACCTTTAAATAACGATCGGCCCGCGTGCGCGGGTCATCATACAGGGTGGCCAGCAGCATAGGGATATTTTTGGGGCCACCAAAATTGGGATCACCACCCTCGCCGTTAAACAGTATAGGGCTCTCGCGGGCCACCTGGGCAAACAGCAGGGCATTGGGCACGGTCAGCGGATCGCCAATCGGATTGCCCAGCTGGGCCATGACCGTATCCAGCTGCTGCCGGATATCGCGGGGCTGAATCTGCAGTACGCGGTGCTGACTGCCACAGTGAAGGGCCACCCGCTCACTGAAGGGCAGCTCGTGGCGGTGGGCTTTGCCAAAGGCCAGCGACCAGGTCTGCACAGGTTCATCGCTGAGCCGGGCCAGCAGGGCCACCACCAGGCTGGAGTCCACCCCGCCAGACAGCGAAGCGTGCACGGGCTCGCCGCCGTAACGGCGCCAGACGGCTTGCTCCAGGCTGTCGCGCAAGTGATCGCGCCACTGCCTTTCGCTCAGCTGTTGCGCGCTGGTCTGGGGCAGCTCCCAGAACAGCTGCCGCTGCAGCTGGCCGTGTTGCCAGCGCAGGGCCTCTCCCGGCAAGAGCTGATACACGCCCTGCAGCAGGGTCTCACGGCCCGGCAGATAGGCGTAGCTCAGGTAGCGGGCCAGGGCCTGCAGATTTAACTGGCGCGGCAGCATGGGGATCAGATCGCGCAGATCGCTGCTGAAGATCAGGCCCCCAGATACAGGCGCATAAAACAGGCTGCGCTCGCCGGGCGCGTCACGGTAGAGCCAGAGGGTGTCAGGCGCAGGCCGCCAGGCCAGGGCAAAGGCCCCGCTGACCTGGTCCAGAGCCTCACGCTTTAAGATGCCCAGCCAGTCACTGGCAGTGCTGATGGCCTGCTGGCCAATCCAGCAGGCAAAGCTGTCGTGCTGAAGTTCGGGTGTCGTGTCTGAGCCGTCGGTGAGCGGGTGGCGCGCTTGCCAGCGCTGCATCAGATCCGGCGGCAGGCCGATGCTGCCGCGCAGGCCGCGCCCTGTGGCCTGGCGGGGGCTGGTGCGGGTGTTAGCCAAAATCACTGTCGCTGTCTCCGATCTCCCCGATGCGCAGCAGGTCCTCGCTTTCAAATTCCCAGCCGGATTCGTCGTCGCGAGCGTAGGCTTCACTGGCCTGCTGGGCGTGGCGGCTCAGCAGGCGCTGGATCTGTTTGAGCAGGGTTTTGGGCGGCAAAGCCATCAGACTGAGCTCATGGTGCTGCAGCCAGATATTATCGGCTTCGGAATAGCCCGGCAGCGGCGTGCGCTGATAACTCGCACCGGCAGCCGTCCAGTGGCCTCTGAGACGCTGGGCATGGCGGGGAAACAGCCCCAGATCAAAAACACGCTTGGAGCCCTTGAACCAGTCTGGCTCAGTGATCAGGGTATGATATAACTGGCAGCCGTTGTAGCTGGCGTCGTGCAGCACAAAGACATTCAGCTGGGGGTTGCGCTTCAGCATCTGGCGCAGGCCCTCAAAATCGTCGGGTGGGTAGCCGCCCACGCTTAGAATGGCACAGCGCTGCTCAATATGAAAGTCATTGGCCAACAAAAAAGCCACGGTTTCAGGACGATCACAGATCAGGGCCTGGCCGACGTTATAGCTTTCGCTGAGGGGGTTTTTATCGCCTGTGGCGGGCTTGAGCTGCGGGGGTGACAATTTACCCGTTGCAGGGCCGTGCACGGCCTCCCAGCGCTGCAAGAGCGTTTCAGCCTCTGTGCGAGAAAGGGGCAGAAAAGGTGAGGCTTTAAACTGACGGTAGATCAGCCGAGCTGTTACGCTGCCCCCGCCCAGCATCAGCAGCAGCCAGAGCACGCTGGGCAGCAGATTGAAGCCGATGACGCCCAGCACCAGACCACCAAAAAGACTGCCAATGATCAGCCCCTGCCGCTGTTTGAACTGCTGACGCTGAAAGGGACGCCGCAGCGCATGTTGCAGCTGGCGGGTGTTCCAGGCCAGCGTCCCCTGATCAGAAAGACGATCCAGCAGGCTTTTAAAGGCCAGATCGCTCAGCAAATCGCCTTCGCGGGGTTCAAAGGCAAAGCGCTTGCGACATTGAGGGCATTGACGGCCGCTGCGCTCACGGTAACGGATATCGCGCTGACAGTGCGGGCACTTCATAGCGCCAGCGGCTCAGCAATCTGCAGCGCCAGCAAATCGTCAAGATTCTCGCGACGGCGTGAGAGCAGCCAGGACGCCCCGTCTTTGACCACCTCAGCCGGTCGCGGGCGGTTTAAAAAATGACTCGACATGGCGTAGCCATAGGCCCCGGCGTCTTTGAGGGCCAGCAGATCGCCCGGCTGCAGCGCCGGCAGGCGCAAATCGCGGCCCAGAAAGTCACGCGAATGGGTACTGGCCCCACAGATGTCGGTGGGTAAATCCAGCAGCGGCCCGCGCGGTGTGAGCGCTTCAATGGCGTGATACGGATGATACACCGAGGGCACCACAATATTGGCCACCGAGCTGTCAACGCCCACAAAGCGGCGCTCAGGGCGCTCTTTGACCGAAATGACCTGCATATACAGCGTGCCAGCGGCGGCCACCAGCCGGCGGCCCGGCTCCAGAATCAGACCCATCGGCCGCCTGCGCTGCTCAGAAAGATGCTGCATGCGTGCGCTGATCTCCTGGCCCAGCTGCTGGAGGGGCAAGTCACGCTGACCGGGCTGGTAGGGCACACCAAAGCCGCCGCCCAGATTCAGGTAGCGCAGATCGGGCAGTGCCTCAGCAGCGGCCAGCAGACGTTCAAAGGCCTGCAAAAAGTGGTCGGCATTGAGGTTATTGGTGCCGGCATACATGTGCAGGCCGCTCAGGCGCGTGCCCGTGCCCCGCAGCAGCTGTAAAGCCTGCTGCAGCTCTGGCCGGCTGACGCCAATGCGGTTGCCGGGCCGATCGTCAATACAGAGACGCAGACCCACTTCTGCCGGGCAGCGCGGATGGGCCAGCAGGTCCCGCAACTGATCGAGGCTGTCGAGGTTGAGGGCAATGCCCTGCTGCAGCAAATAGTCGAGATCGGCAGCGTTGAGGTTGCTGCCGGTATACATGATCTGTTCGGGCGCAATGCCGGCCCGCAGGGCGGCATGGGCATCGCCGGGGGTATTGGCATGCATGCCGGCACCGCAAGCGGCGAGCGCCTGCAGAATATGGTGGTTGTGATTGCAAACCACCGCATAGTGAATATCCAGGGGGCGGTAGGCAAAACAGGTGGCAAAGTCACGGTAGGCCGCCCGGATCTGGTCCAGATCATAAACATACAGCGGGCTGCCACATTGCCTGAGCAAAAGGGCGATATCAGACATAAACAAGCTATCCTCGGGTGAGCGGGTAGCAGTAGTATAACAACAAGTCCTGCTGAAAAAAAGACGGGTTGGCTGTGCCTGAGTATACCTTATGATAGAATAGGGGGTATGTGTATTCGTCCTGTTTCATCCATTCCAAGCCCAACCCTGCAGCCCGAGCCGCCAGGGCACACGCCCCGGCTAAGTCCAGCAGCAGAAGCGACTGTTCCAGCAAGCCTGCCGCCTGATCAGACCCGTCTGCAGACCCTGCCCAGAGGCACTGCCATGCAGACGCTCTCGCTGGCGCCCGCCTTTTCGGCCGCTGCCCTGCAGCGGCTTCAGGTCTATTATGGCACGGCAGATCTGAACGCCATGCAGGCGCAGGCCAGACAAATCCTGGGGATCGACCAGACTGAATCACTGCCCGATCCGGCCAGCCGCCTGCACAATTTTGAGCGTTTCGGTGCCCGGCATTTTCCGCAGCGGCCGCCTGACTCAGATGAATCTGACCTCAATACCTATGGGCCAGAGCCCGGCATGCCGGTGTATGACCTGCTCAAAGCCTATGCCCTGACAGACTATGGCGCCCTGATGATTCAGCGTGTGCTGGCGCAGCCCAATGAGCCCCCCTTTGTGATCAAAGCCGTACCTGATACGGCCCCCAAAGCCTGGAACAACATCATCATCCTGCCGCCCGACTTTCCAAGGTCTGATGCCCGCTTTGCCATTGGCGGCCAAAGAGTTGACCCGCTGGCGATTATTCACCATGAATTTGAGCACACGCGCTTTGGACGCTTTCGACATGATGAAAACAATCTGCTGGAAGAAGAAAATTTTGCCGTGCGAGAGGTCGAAAACCCCGTGCGTATTCTGAACGGTTTTGAGCCCCGCTACACCTACACCCAGCTGGACCCAGCTGGCCAGGCTGTCGTCAGCTTCAGCATCCTGCAGCCAGAACGGCGGCAGCCCGGGGCCTGGACCTTTGATCCGGCGGATCCGCGGCAGCTCATCCCTTTTGAACGCCCCTGAAGCCGGATTCTCTGACAAGCCTCTGAGCAGCCCGGCCAGAAACTGCTAAAATACCTTGCATGAAAAAATTTAAGACATCTGCCAAACAACAGGACTTTCAGGATGAAAACCTGCACGCCATTCTGGGTGAAAAAAACCTGATTTACAACGCGCTGGTGCGCTATACCCATCTGCCGCTGGGACTTTTTACAGCAGCCCTGATGCTGCTGACTTCCTGGCTGGTGGATCGCCCGCTGCTGAGCTGGGAAAACGCCCTGCTGATCTACCAGGGTATCGGCGGGATCGCCCTCTTTTATATGCTGCAGGGGCTGATGGCCTTTACCCATCACAAAGCCCTGCTGCAGCACGTGCGCAACGCCTTTGTGGGCTCCAAAGTCTACCCGGCCCTCTTTGCCGGTCTGCTGCTGTATATGGCCCTGCCTCTGGGCTGGCCCGTGCTGGGCGCGACACTGTGCCTGTTTGCCCTGCTGCTGCTTTATCACCTGCGGGTGCAAAGGCGCCCGCTCTGGCAGCACAAACCCCTGGGCAGCCTGATCTTTACGGCGTATATCACCCTGCTGATCTGGCTGGCCGTGCTGGCTCCCGGCGGCAAGCCCAGCGTGCCGGCCCTGGGCGTGACCCTGTTGAGTGCCGTGCTCTTTGGCGTGCTGAGTCTTGGTTTTCGCCACCTGCTGCACCTTGAAAAGGTCGACTTTGTCGAAAAACGTCTGCAGGAACTCTGACGCGGCGCTTCATTTTTTGTTAGAATACAAACATCAACACAATGAAAGAAGGCCCCTCCGTGAGCAAGAAAAAACTTTGCCTTTATTTTGCCGCCGGTCTCTGCCTGGGACTGGGACTTGGTTTTGGCGTTGGTGTCCTGCAGGCCCCTGACAGCGGTGATCGCACCCGCCGCAAGTTTTTGAAAAAGGCCAATCGCTTCAAAGACAGCATGTCCAAAAGCCTCAAAAAATCCGCCCACGCCGGCGCCTGATCACCTTCTGATCACGGCCCGCAGGGCATTTAAAAGCCCCCACCAGCTGGTGGGGGCTTTGCTTTGGGCAGGCTCAGAACTGACCGTTGAGGGCCAGGGCCGCCAGAATATACTTCGCACCGCTCCAGGTCAAAGGCACAGCTGAGACCCAGATGCCGCGCTGCTCATCAAACTGCTCGCCGAGCTGCTGGGAGCCGGTGGTCAGGGCGTAGCGGGTGCTGACGGCATGCAGCTGCCGCGCGCGCTCCAGCTCGCCAGCCAGGGCGTAATAAATGGCCAGCCATTCGGTGGTCACAGGCCAGGGCTGGCCGTCGTAATAGCGATCATCGGTGTAACGGCGGATGCCGCCCTGGGGTGAGCTGAGATCGGTCAGAATGCGGCGGGCCATCTGCTGCATACGCGGGTCCTGCGGCTCAAAGACCTTAAAGGGGTAGACCAGGGCCAGATTGGCGGCCTCGACTTTGGGATCGCGGCGGCGGCTGTCGAGGTTATAACCGCGGGCGTAGTAGCTGCCCTGCTCATGCCAGAGATACTGATAAATACCCGCCTTGAGGCGTTCAGCAGCCTGCTCGTAGCGGGCGGCCGCGGCCGCGTCACCTACCCGACGGGCGGCTTCGGCCCCGGCTTTAAAGCCCGCGTAACCGGCGGCGTTGCTGTAGGTCCAGGTGTCTGTGGTTGACAGCTCCCAGAGATCGCGTGTCGGGCCCAGCAGGCCGGTCTGGCTGTCGCTGTAGCGCAGCAGGTACTCACAGGCCTTCTGAATCACGGGCCAGTGCTGCTGCAGCCAGGGCCAGTCGCCGCTGCGGCGGGCGTATTCCACCATCATCCAGGGAATGGTACCCACCTGATCGTGCTCGTTCTGGCGGTCGCTAAAGTCATAAAAGGCCTGGCCGTTGGTGTGGTAATTGATGGCCCAGCTGCCGTTGGGCTTCTGCGCGCGGGCCATAAAGTCCAGAAAGGCGCGGGTTTCGGGCGCGTGGCCGGTCAGCAGATGAGCCAGAGCAATAAAGCTGCCGTCGCGGGGCCACGAAAAGCGGTAGGGCGGGCTGGTGCTGGTAGGGGCAGCAATGTGCGCACCCGTGGGGGCTGAGTGCTGCTTCATCACGATCAGGGCCCGGTCATAAACGGCCTGCTCTTCGGCCGAGAGGCCCGGCGGGCGCTGCGAAATGCCCAGATACTGCTGCCAGTGGCTGCGGTTTTGCTGCACCAGCTCGGCCCAGGGGCGCTGACGTACCTGCTGCAGACTGGCCAAGGCTTCCTGCTGGCTCTGCCCGGCGGCGATATAGCTCAGGCTGCTGACGCTCTGGCCGGGGCCAAGCGGCTGAAAGTCAGCGGACAGGGCACCATTGACGCCCAGGCCGGCAAAGGCCGAGGCTTTAGGGTTGCCGTTGAGCTGGCCGTCTTCGGCGTCATGCATGGCGTCGCGGGCGCGGGTCATGAAGTTTTTGATGCCGCCGCACTGAAACTGGCTCGGGGGCTGATCGAGGCCGACGGCAAAGTGCACATTGTTTTCGTAGTGGTGAATCGCACCGGCGTCGGGCAGGTAAGCACATTCATCACCGGTCGGAAAAACGTTGATGGTCATGTTTTCATAAAAAAAGCCGCGCAGGTCGCTGATGGGTTCCGCCGAGCGGTTGCTGAGCGTCAGCTGGCGCACCAGCACGTGCTGGTCCTTGAGCACCATGTCCTGGGTTTCAGCCAGCAGGCGACCGTCCGGGCTGCTGAAGCGGCTGACCACAATATCTGAGCCGGGCAGCACCTCCTGGGATTCCAGCTTAAACTGGTGCAGCCACCAGAGCCGGCCATTGTAATGCACCCCGCTGTAAGCGTCCCAAAGATGATCCTCACCCAGATCGGGGTAATACATTTCGACCAGGGCGCCAGGCGTGGCACCGCGGCCATGGGGACCCGAGACCACGGCCAGCAGGCTGCCGTTGGAGGAGGCCGCAAAATTGGGCGCATCACCCATAATGGCCGAAAGCGGTTCACGGGCCTGGGCGTTGAGCTGGGTATTGATCGGGCCCCGCAAAGCCGGGTTAATCTGGGGACTGCAGGCGCTCAGCAGGCAGAGGCCCGCCAGGCTGGCATAGAAGATATTTTTGACTGAAAAAGAGCGCATATTTGCCTCAAACAGGGAGAAATGAAATAGAGATACCTTTATTTTAGCCTGAGTCAGACAACTTGAACAGCCCCGTGAGCGCGCGGCAATGATCTTGGCAGGCGGCGGCGGACGTGTCACCCTGAGAGCAGGGATTTTAAAGCCTGAAGGAGACCGTCTGTGAACAAACTGCTTGCCGCCCATGACCGCCGCCGACAGCTGGCCCGCGAAGTCCGTCAGCTGGCCCTGAATGCCTTTCATCAGCAATTGAAGGACGCGGGCATTTACCGGGGCTTTATTCTGTATGAAAACGGCCAGTTTCAGCTCTCCCATGCCGCTTTGCTGCAGCCGCTGCAGGCTTTTTTAGAGCTGTCGCAGGATTTTGCCGGTCATGAAGGGATCTTTTTTGGCCGCGAAGACGACCTTGACGCGATCTTCTGGGCCTTTGTGCACGACACCCGCCGGGGCCTGGCCCAGGGCGGTCTGCGCTTTCAGCATTACACCACCCTGGCCGAGGTGCTGGTCGACGGCCTGCGCCTGAGCCAGGGCATGACCCGCAAAAACGCCCTGGCCGGCCTGCACTGGGGCGGCGGCAAGGGCATTATGACCCTGCCAGAACCGTATACCCATCCCAGCCAGTTTGCACCAGGCCCTGAGCGCCAGCGCTACTTTGAGGCCTATGGCCGCTTTGTGGCCAGCCTGGGCGGCATTTATCACACCGCCGAAGACGTGGGCACCAATACCCCCGATATGGCCGCCATTCAGAGCCAGAACCGCTTTACCACCTGTATTCCGGCCCATCACGGCGGCAGCGGCAACCCGTCCCCCTTTACGGCCCGTGGCGTCTTGCGTGCGATGCAGGCCGCCTGGCAGGCCATTTCGGGATCTGAGCAGCTGCAGGGCGTGCGCGTGGCCGTGCAGGGCACGGGCAATGTGGGCGCGCCCTTGATCCGCTACCTCGACGATCTGGGCGCCCAGGTGCTGGTATCCGACGTCAACCGGGCCGCCTGTGAGGCCTTGCAGGCCGAGCGGCCGCGCCTGCAGATCATTGATCCGCCCGAAAGCATCTTTGACTGTGAAGCCGATATTTTTGCCCCCTGCGCCATCGGGGCCCAGGTCAATGTGGACACCATTCCCCGCCTCAAGGTCAAGCTGGTCTGCGGCGCGGCCAACAACATTCTGCGCGAGCCCGAAGCCGACGCCGAGCGCCTGCGTCAGCGCGGCATTGGCTTTGTGCCCGATTTTGTCTGCAACCGCATGGGCATTGTCAACTGCGCTGACGAGTGGCAGGGCTATCTGCCCGAAGACGTGCGCCTGGCCGCTGAGCGGGTGTTCCCTGATACCCTGCGGGTGTTTAAATACGCCCGCAGCCGCTATGCCACCAGCACCCAGGCCGCCAACGATCTGGCAGATATGGCCGCGACGGAGCTGCACCCTTTGCTGGGTCACCGGGGCCGGCGCATTATTGACGCCCTGCAACGTCAGGGCTGGCATCGTTTTCAGCCTGGTCAGCCACCCGCTGCGGCGCCTGCGGCCAGCGAACCACTGTTTGTGCCCGCGCTGGCGGAGCCCGATCTGCGCGTGCGCTGGGAGCAGCGCGGCGACTTTTTGAATCCGGCACCTGAGCAGCAGCCCTACCGCCTGGCCGCCACGCCGGTCAGTACAGCTTCAGCGCCCGATCTGAGCCGTTTTGTCTCGGCCCTGCTGCTGGATATCAAGGCCCGCTTTCTCAAACAGGGTCCCGCGCCCAATCTGGCAGAAAGCCCTGCCGCTGAAGCCCCTGTGGCCCGCCTGCTGGGCTCTGAACACGGCGGTCTGGCCCTGCAGCTGGCGGTCGAGCAAAGCCTGCCCTACGCCCGTGAAGAAATCGGGCGCTCGGAGTTTCTGTCGCTGTGCACCGACACCTGTCACCGCCACGATGCCCTGATCCGTGAGCAGATGCAGCAAATGGGCATTGGTTTTGACCCCCGCCACTGGATTGCGCCCATGACGGGCCAGGCCCGCCGGGCCGTGGAGCAGGCCTATGATTTTCTGAAGCGGGCCAATCTGCTCTACAGCCTGGAGGCCATTGCCCACCACTGCCCGCGCTGTGAATCGATCCGGGTGGCCTCTGACGTGCTGCGCCGCCGCCAGAGCCTCAGCCAGTGTTACCGACTGCACTTTGCCAGCGACAGCGAAAGCGTGCCTGTGGACGTGCTGCTGCCTGAGTTTTTGCCTGGTGCGGTGGCGGTAGCCGTTGATCCGGCTGGACCCTGGGCCCACCTGGCGGGTACAGAGCTGGTGGAGCCGCTGGAACAGCGTCGCCTGCCGGTGATTGCCGCAGAGCAAAGCGAATACAGCCTGGAGCTGATTTATCCCCTGGCCCAGAAGCGCCACGAAAAAATCGCCCAGGCCCATGGCCTGAGCGCACGGGTTCAGATTTTTGATCCCAAAGGCCAGATCTGCCTGCCGGGCTTTGAAGGTCTGAGCCGTGAGGCAACCCGCGAACACATTCTGGCCGCCGTGCCCCATGAGGTCCTGCAGGGCCGCTGGTCGGTTGAGGCGCCCCAGTGCAGCCGCTGCGAAGCCCATCTGATTCCGCGCTACGGCGAGCAGTTGTTTGTGCAGATTGATGATGCGGTGGAGCAGTTGCAGCAGCTGGTCAGCACCGATCAGATCAGTTTTTCGCATCCTTTCTGGAAAGACAAGCTGCTGGAGGGTCTGCGCAGCTTCCGGCTGTGGTGTATTTCACGCCAGTACTGGTGGGGCAATGCCCTGCCCGATCAACCCGACGCCGTGCTCTCAACCTGGTTTACCATGGCCGTCTGGTCAGTCTATGGCGCCGGCTGGCCCGACAACCCCAAACCCCGGCCGGTGGACGAGGTCTTTGTGGATGCTGAGCTGCTGAGCCGCTGGGTGATTCCCTCCCAGCTGCTGAGCCTGATTCTGACCGGGCAGCCGGTTTTTCGCCGCATTCATGTGCACGGCACGCTGCACATTCTGGAGCGCACCCTGAAATCGCGTGACGACGCCCCCCACACGGCTTTTGATGAAGAGCGTTTTGTGTATCATACGGTCCGCCGGCCCATGCGCCACCGGCTGGGCAATGTGATTGAGCCCGGTACGCTGGTGCGACGCTTTGGGGCCGACGCCCTGCGCCTGGGCTACGCCCTCTCGCTGCAAAGCCACGCCCCGGATCTGATTCTGCTGTCAGAAGATCGCCTGCGGCTGGCCCGCCGCACCCTGCAGCGTCTGGTAGCCAAGGTCAGCGGCCTGTTTCAGCTGGTGCGCAGCCCGGCCCAGAGCGGCCCGGCCCGGGCGCTGGATCACTGGCTGCTCTACGACAGCGCCTGCCTGCGTGAAGAACTGCATCCGCACTATCTGAGCAATCGCTTTCAGACCATCGCCGAAAGCCTGATTGTGCATACAGAACAGCTGGTGCGCTATATCAACACGGTGGTCACACGCCGCGACAGCGCCGATTTTGGGGCAGCCCGCGTGACCGTGCTGCGCTATCTGGAACGCCTGCAGGCGGCCTACGGCCCGCTCTGCCCCTTTGTATTCGAAAGCCTGATTCAGCAGCTGACCCCGCGACTGGGGCCCGAAGAGCTGCAGGATCTGGGCGACTGTACGCTCTGCGAACTGATCGAAGATATTCTGGATGAGCCCGAATCGGTTGAGCCCCTGAGACCGCCGCTGCTGAGCGAAGTCCCCGAACTCAGGCGTTTTTTTGGTAGCGACTGGCTTTTGCCGACAGAAGAGAGCTGAGCTCTGTTAAGATACCTTTAGCGCTTATTATCTGAGGTCAACGCCATGAACCGTCTCCTTTTGCTCCTGTGTCTGGCGGGTCTGAGTGCCTGCACGTCGCCAACAACTGCCTCCGGGCCTATCAGCAGCCCGGCTGCCAACCAGCCAGAATCCAGTGAAGACGCCGCCCTCAAACAGGAGCTGGAGAGGGTCTTAAAGCAACTGGAACCAGGCATTCAGGCCCACACCACGGCCAGTGCCCTGACCCTGGAGCACGCCAGGCAGCTGGCTGAAAATCCTGCTGATACCAACTTCCGCATTCAACAGGATCATTATGACCCCCTGCCGCCTTCGGCACTCAGCCAGCGCCTGCTGCGCGAGGGGGTTTACGCCAGCGATAATCTGGTCAGCGCTTTTTTGTCTGACGGCGATGCCGCACAGATTGTCCGTCGCTTTCGCGAGCAGGTGGAGCCGGCCATTGGCCGGACCCCCTTTACCCACTACGGGCTGGCGGTGGTTCAGCGGGGCCGGGTTTGGTTTGTGAGCCTGGTGCTGCTGACAGAGATTGTCAGTCTGGAGCCGCTGGCGCTGACTTATACAAGCCCCACCGAAGTCCCGGTCAAAGGACGCATTACAAAAGCAGGATACAGTGCACCCCAGCTGTTGATGACCCTGCCCAGCGGAGAGGTGGTGGATATCCCCGCCCAGGTTCAGGGCAATGCCTTTGAAGCACGCCTGCCTTTAACCCAGACCGGACTGTACAGCTTTGAAGTAGACGTCCAGGGCCCGCTGGGCCCGCTGCCCGCCTGTAATTTTGTGCTGGCCGTGGGCCGGGATTATCCGGCGCCGGCCAGTACCGCCAGCCGGGCTGCCGAAGCCATTGACGATCTGGCCCAGGCCCGTGAAAACCTGCTGGCCCTGGTCAATGCCGATCGCCGCAGCATGAATCTTTCTCAGCTGAATCTGGATCCGGCCCTGAGCCAGGCGGCCCAGTCCCACAGTGAAGACATGGTCCAGAACGGTTTTCTGGGGCACAACTCGCCCACCCACGGCACGCCCCAGCAACAGGCCGCCCGCTTTGGCGTCAGCGATCTGGTGGCCCAGAATATCTCCGTCAGCCGCAGCCTGGCCAACGCCCAGCAGGAGCTGATGAGCAGCCCGGCCCACCGGCGCACGCTGCTGGACCCCAGCCACACCCACGCCGGCTTTGGGGTGCAGCCTGGCCCGGACGGTTTTTTGTATGTCACCCAAAAATTTGTGCAGCGGCAGCTGATCGTCGATCCCCTGCCGGCGAGCATACGCCAGGGCGAAACGCTGAACATCAGCGGCGAACGCCTCAGCACGCCGGGCTATGTTGCGGTGTTTATCAACAACGACGTGCAGGGGGAGCCGGTCGATCTGACCCAGAACCAGCGTTTCAGCATTCCGGTGACCCTGAGACAGACCGGGCCGGTGCGTTTGCGCATCGGTTTCAGCCCCCCGCCTGAAAACAATGTCTTTAACTTCAGCTTTTACAACATCTGGGATCTGGATGTGCAGCCCTGAAGCAGCCCCCTCAGCCCTGCGCATGCTGGCGCCGGGTCTCAACGCCTACACCCTGCGCTTTGATCCCGACCTGCTGAAACCGCTGCAGGCCGAATTTAACCATAGCGTGCAGCCGTGGCTGCAAAGCAAACCAGGGCAGCGGGCCCTGCAGGGCGGACGGCTGCTGCGCCAGGCGCTGCCAGGCCGCCAGTATGCCGTGTTTTCGTATAACACTTATCCTTTGCTGTGGATCGCCCACCACAATGCTGAGCGCATGACACTTTTTCAACGTCTGTTTCGGCAGCTGGGGCTGGATCTGCACCTGCAGACACAGGTTCAGCCTCTGCACCGGGTACGCTTTTATGCCGGTTTTTTTGTGGTGGGCCAGCAGGCCCCGGCAGCGCTCTGGCATGACGACTACGCCCCGGCAGCACCCGGCTACACCCTGATCACCCCGCTCTATCCGCTGGCCCCTGAGCATGGCCACTTACTGTACAAAACGGCCGACGGCCAGGAGGCAATCTATCGCTACCAGAGTGGTGAAGCGGTGCTGATCGGCGCCGGCCTGCAGCACAGCACCCAGCCCTATGCGCCCAGCGGACAGCTGCGCGTGCTGCTTAGCCTGACCCTGGGCAGCGACCGCCTCCGCGACTGGCCGCTGCTGGCCCCTACCATCGGCCGCCAGGCGCGGTATTTTCAGCTGCCCTGTGGGCATATCCGGGGCCAGTGCCTGTGCCGGCTGTGGGCGCGCTTCAGACGGGACCTCGCTTGACGTGAACCCTACCGCCCTTTAAGCTAAGGGTAAAAGCTTAACAGGGAGGCAACCGATGTCAGAACAGCATTTGACCTCGATTTTACAGGAAGAACGGGTCTTTCCGCCGTCGGCTGACTTTGCCGCTGCCGCCCGCATTGGCAGTGCTGAAGCTTACCAGGCCCTCTGTGACGAAGCCAGCGCCGACCCGGAAGCCTTCTGGGCCCGCCTGGCCCGCGAAAAGCTGGACTGGTTCACCCCCTTTGAAACAACCTTAAAGTGGGAGCCACCTTTTGCCGAGTGGTTTGTCGAAGGCCGCATCAATGCGGCGTATAACTGCCTTGACCGGCACCTGAGCACCTCGCGCAAAAACAAGGCCGCCATTATCTGGGAGGGTGAACCCGGCGAAACCCGCATTTACACCTATCAGACCCTGCACCACGAGGTCTGCCGCTTTGCCAACGTGCTCAAAAAGCTGGGCGTGGGCACCGGCGATCGGGTGGCCCTCTACCTGCCCATGATTCCTGAGCTGGCGATTGCCATGCTGGCCTGCGCCCGCATTGGCGCCACCCACAGCATCATTTTTGGCGGTTTCAGCGCCGAGGCCATGCGCGATCGCATTGATGACGCCCAGGCCAAGCTGGTGGTCACGGCCACCGGCGGCTGGCGGCGCGGCCAGGTGATTCCGCTCAAACAGATGGTCGACGAAGCCATTGACGGTCTGGCCTGCGTCAAAGAGGTGGTGGTGGTGGAGCGCACCCCCAATGCCGTGCAGATGGAACCGGGCCGCGACCACTGGTGGCACGATATTATCGACAGCGTCAGCGCCGACTGCCCGGCGGAGCCCCTGCCGGCTGAGCACCCGCTGTATATTCTCTATACCAGCGGCACCACCGGCAAACCCAAGGGCGTGGTGCACAGTACGGCGGGCTATCTGCTGGGCGCGACCTATACCAGCGAGCTGGTTTTTGATCTTAAAGATACTGACACCTACTGGTGCACGGCAGATATCGGCTGGGTCACGGGCCACAGCTACGTTATTTACGGCATTCTGGCCAACGGGGCCACCACGGTGATGTACGAAGGCGCACCCAACTTTCCCAACCCGGATCGCTTCTGGCAGATCATTGATCGCTACAAGGTCAATATTTTTTACACCGCGCCCACGGCGATCCGGGCCTTTATCAAATGGGGTGAAAAATGGCCCCTGCGCCACGATCTCTCGAGCCTGCGCCTGCTGGGCACGGTCGGTGAACCGATCAACCCCGAAGCCTGGATCTGGTACCACACCCTCATTGGCAAAAAGCGCTGCCCGATTGTAGACACCTGGTGGCAGACCGAAACGGGTGCGATGATGATTGCGCCCGTACCCGGTGTGACCCCTACCAAGCCCGGCACGGCCACGCGGCCCCTGCCCGGTATTGATGTGGCGGTGGTCGACAAAGACGGCCAGCCCGTGGCCAAAGGCCAGGGCGGCTATCTGGTGGTGCGTCAGCCCTGGCCCTCGATGCTGCGCACGGTCTATGGCGATCCAACCCGCTATGAGCAGCAATACTGGTCGCGCTACCCCGGCATCTATTTTACGGGCGACGGTGCCCGCCAGGATGCGGACGGCTACTTCTGGATCATGGGCCGGGTCGACGACGTGCTGAATATTTCAGGGCACCGCCTGGGCACGATGGAAGTCGAAAGCGCGCTGGTTTCCCATCCGGCGGTGGCCGAAGCCGCCGTGGTGGGCCGCCCGGATGAGATCCGGGGGGGAGGCCATTGTGGCCTTTGTGACCCTCGAAGGTGAGTTTGCCGCCAGTCCGGCCCTCAAAGACGAACTCAAAGCCCATGTGGTCAAAGAGATTGGGGTCCTGGCCCGGCCCGAGGCGATTCACTTCAGCGAAACCCTGCCCAAAACCCGCAGCGGCAAGATCATGCGGCGCCTGCTGCGCGACATTGCCGCCGGACGCGAAGCCCAGGGCGATACCTCCACCCTTGAGGACGCCTCGATTCTGAATCAGCTGCGCGACAGTGATGAGAGCGATTAGCCCGCATTTCTCACAAAGGTGCGTTCACATAGGGTATAGGGTATATTTCGGGAGTTTTTACTGAACTCGGTAGCCTCTGAACAGGCCGTTTCACGCTTGATTCATTGTCTTTGTTCGTTCGCTGGGTGAAAGACGACAGGCCAAAGATAACCTGGTTTCAGGCGATTGAGATCTTGGTGAAGGGGCTCAGGCTCACGGTATTCGCAATCGCTTCAGAACCTGTCCCCACAGAGAACGAAAGGGGCACGCGCTCGCCAATTGACAGATCAGGTGCCCACCGACATGCAGGACGCGCGCCGCTACCTTCAACAGCTTGAGCCGAATTGTTCCGGCCTGTGCTTTGGCGAGCTTTGTGCCCGTCAATCCGAGCCGGCGAATCGCTTGCATCAGAACATACGCCAGCCCTGAAAACCAGAGCCGAAGCTGGTTGGCCCGAAACAGATGCGCTGACGTTCGTCCCGCAGCGAGGTCGTGTTTCTGCTCTTTGATCCGGTTTTCCATGTCCCCGCGGGCACAGTAGACTTGCTCGTAAAGATCTCTGGGTGTTGTCTGCTCCAGTGTCAAAGAGGTTACTACAA
>JACYMC010000176.1 GCA_015272195.1 Candidatus Sericytochromatia bacterium | reverse complement strand
CAAAGACAATGAATCAAGCGTGAAACGGCCTGTTCAGAGGCTACCGAGTTCAGTAAAAACCCCCGAAATATACCCTGCACCTTATGTGAACGCACCTTTGTGAGAAATGCGGGTTAAAACAGGAACAGCTGCTGGCCCTGCTCGGCCGCTTTCTGCCCCTGGCAGCCCCGGCGGCTGACAGCGCAGCGGATGCGGGGGCACAGGCTGTGGCAAGCCCCGCCGGCGCAGCCAGACCAAACACTGAGCCCGCTGTCAGCCGTGCTGATGCCGACAGCGACACCGCACTGCAGCAAATCTGGCAGCCCCGCTGGCAGGCCGTGAAAAAAAGCTGGGTGCTGAATGAACTCGAAGATTTTGTGGCGGCTTTCAGCAATTGGCCACCCCTGGGCGCTTATCCTGCCCTTCAGCAGTGGCTGCACGGCCTGCAGCAGAGTCTGGACCGTTTTGACCTGCAGGCGGTGCATGATGCGCTGCAGGACTGGCCTGACCAGCGTGAGGCTGCTGTGCAAACCCCGACTGGCCAAACAGAACCGACCTGAAGCCTTTCTTTAAATACAGCAGATTGTTTGCATCAGGGCGTATAATAAAATCAATGCCTGTCGCTGCGGCATTAACCCGCGCACCAGAAAGATCCAATAAAATGAGGTGGCTATGAATTCCAGTCCAGAACACGCCCCCGACGCCCCCCTGAGCCGCGAGGCGCTGATCAGCGCGTATATGGAACACTGCCTGGAACAGGGCCAGGCCCCCCGCTCGCTGGAGGCCCTGGCGCAAACCCTCGGCCAGCCCACGCAGGCCCTCAAAAGCCATTTTAAATCTTTGCCTGCCCTCGAAGCCGGTGTGTTTGAAGCCTTTTTAAGTCACAGCCTGGCTTTACTTGAGCAAACACCCGAGTACGCCAGCTACAGCGGCTCCGAAAAACTGCTGGCCCTGTATTACACCTTTTTTGAACTGCTGAGCGCCAACCGGGCCTATGTGCTGCTGGCCCTGCCGCCCGATCTGCGCCTGCTGCAGCAACTGCCCCGCTTAATGGGCCTGCAGCGGGCCTTTACCCGGCATCTGGCCAGCCTGCTGCCCGATCTCGATCTGCCCGGTCCGCGCTGGTCGGGCCGCGATCTGCTGCTGGCCGAGGGCTTCTGGCTGCAATTGCTGAGCCTGCTGGTCTTCTGGTACCGCGATGACTCGCCCAACTTTGAGCAAACCGACGTGTTTATTGAAAAATCCGTGGCGGCCCTGCTGAGCAGCCTGCGCCTGCAGCCGGGATCCGCCCTGCTGGACTGGGGCCGCTTCTGTGCCACAAATGTTGTGAGCAGTCTGCGCAAAGGGCCCTGGGCATGAAGTCGATTGACCGCATTCCCACGGGCAAAATTGAGCGGGCCTCCAAACTGGTGCAGACCGGTGTCAAGCTGGGCGGCAACTACCTCAAGCATTACGGCGAAAAGCTGATCAATCCGGAACTGGATCGCAGCAAGCTGGACGAAGCCAACGCCGCTGAAATTTACAATACCCTCAAAAGCCTCAAGGGCAGCGCGCTCAAGATGGCCCAGATGCTGAGCATGGAAAAAAACGTGCTGCCCCAGGCCTATGTCGACAAGTTTGCCCTCTCCCAGTTCTCCGTACCGCCACTCTCGCCGCCGTTGGTAACCAAAACCTTTCGCCAGTACTTTGGCCAGTCGCCGCTGGAGCTGTTTGACCATTTTGATGCGGCCTCGATTGCCGCTGCCAGCATTGGCCAGGTGCACAAGGCCCACAAGGACGGCCGCGAGCTGGCGGTCAAAATTCAGTATCCCGGCGTGGCCGAAAGCATCAGCTCCGATCTGGCCATCGTGAAACCCATCGCCCTCAAAATGTTTGACCTGCAGGCCGCCGACGTGGAGCACTATTTTCAGGAAGTCAAAAGCAAGCTGCTCGAAGAAACCGACTATACCCTGGAGCTGCGCCAGGGCACGGAGCTGGCCGCAGCCTGCGGCCACTTGCCGGGCATGCGCTTTCCGAACTATTACCCCCAGTGGTCGAGCAGTAAAATCCTGACCATGGACTGGATGCACGGCCAGCACCTCTCGGAGTTTGTGGCCAGCGACGCCAGCGCGGCAGCCCGCCAGGCTATTGGCCAGCGCCTCTGGGATTTTTATATGTTTCAGGTCAATCAGCTGCAGCGCTTTCATGCTGACCCGCATCCGGGCAATTTTTTGATCAGCCCGGCGCAAGAGCTGATCGCGATTGACTTTGGCTGCATCAAGGCCCTGCCGGCAGACTTTCACCAGCCCTACTTTGAGCTGATCGACAGCGACAAAATCCGCGATGCCCAGCAATTGCAGGATCGTCTGGAGGCCCTGGCCATGTTCAAGCCCGAAGATACCCCCGCCGAGCGCGACTACATCACGGGCATTTTTCAGGAGATGCTGCTGCTGATCACCCGCCCCTTTGGTGTAGAACACTTTGACTTTGCCGATGCAGGCTTCTTTGAAGCGATTGCCACCCTGGGCGAAAAGTACAGCCGCGATCCGGTGCTGCGCAAGCTCTCGCGCGGTCGGGGCTCCCAGCACTTTTTGTACGTCAACCGCACCTTTTTTGGCCTTTACCAGCTGCTGCATGATTTGCAGGCCGAGGTGATCACGCGGCGTTACTGGCCGGCCTGAGCACGCTGTCAGTTGCTGCTGAACACAGGCGTCTGAGCATATGATTGCCATCAGTGCTCAGTACCAGGTACAGTCAGACTGAAGGGCGTTGTGGAGACAGCTTCCCTTTTTAGACTATAAGTATCCCTTCAGGTGGGTGATTTAGCGCAGCCCTTCAGAAACCAGCGAAGGCATAGTGCCCACGCCAAGATGCGCCTCAATACTCTGCTTCATAAACGCGAGG
>JACYMC010000184.1 GCA_015272195.1 Candidatus Sericytochromatia bacterium | reverse complement strand
GGTTATCTTTGGCCTGTCGTCTTTCACCCAGCGAACGAACAAAGACAATGAATCAAGCGTGAAACGGCCTGTTCAGAGGCTACCGAGTTCAGTAAAAACTCCCGAAATATACCCTACACCTTATGTGAACGCACCTTTGTGAGAAATGCGGGTTAACGGCATGACCGCCAAAATTGAGGCCATGATCGCCGAAAAACAGCGTCTGGTGGCCGATGTCTCACACGAGCTGCGCTCGCCCCTGGCCCGGCTGCGGGTCAGCCTGGAGCTGCTCGACAAAGAAGCCCGTGGCAACCCGCGCTATATTCACAAGACCATTCAGGAGGTTCAGAATCTGGATCAGCTGATCAACGATTTGCTCGATCTGTCAGGGCTGGAGCTGAATCCCCACCAGCAGACACTGGAGCGCATCCCGCTGCAGGCCCTGCTGAACGAAAGCATTGAAGCGCACCAGCTGCTGTTTGACAAACACCGCCTGCAGCTGCAGCTGCAGTGGCCTGAACACCAGATCAGCATCCTGGGCCGTCGGGATCTGCTGGAGCGAGCCCTCAACAATCTGCTCTCCAACCTGCTCAAATACGCCCCCGAAGGCTCGCCGACCGAAATCAGCCTTTTTGTACGCGATCAGCAAGTCAGCCTGCGCGTGCGCGATCACGGGCCCGGCCTGTCAGCCGAGGAGCTGGCCAAAGTGGGCCAGCCCTTTTACCGGCCCGACAGCTCACGCACCCGCAAAACCGGCGGTACGGGACTGGGTCTTGCGATTGTGCAGCGCATTATGCAGCTGCACCGGGGCCAGCTGCTGCTGCAGACACCTGCCGACGGACGCGGCGGACTGGAGGCCATTTTGATCTGGCCTTTGCAGGCCGGCACGGCCCGCCTGGACAACAGCCCTTAAAGCAAAAAGCGCAGGTCGTCGCCGGGCTTCAGCTCACGGGGCGCCTGGCCCTGCAAAAACAGGCGCGCACCGGGCGCACCGTGCAGGCTGATCTGCTCGCCCTGAATCTCCAGCAGGGCCCCTTCGCGCAAGCCGATCACGGGCGTGGCGTTCCACTCGTGAAACTCGCGCAGGCGGTCTTCGCGGGTCTCACCCATATGGGTGGAGTTGGGATCCGGGTCCTGGTAGTGGGGATTGATCTGAAAGGGCACCAGGTTGAGGGCGTCAAAACTGGGCGGATAGACAATCGGCATATCGTTGGTGGTTTTGAGGGTCGGGCAGGCCATATTGGAGCCGGCACTGGATCCCATGTAAGGCAGGGCGCCGCTAAGTACCTGCTCACGGATCACTGGCAGCAGCTCCCGTTCATAGAGCGTGCGCAGCAGCAAAAAGCTGTTGCCGCCCCCCACAAAAATCCCGGCAGCCTCGCGAATCGCACGGGCCTGGTTGGCGCAGTCGTGCAATGAGCGCACCCGAAAACCCATCGGCTCGAGGTTTTCGCGCACCCGTGCAGCATACTGGGCATAATCCTGAGCGGCAAAGGGCACAAAGAGCAGCTCGCGGGTATATCCCCAAAAGCGCAGCAGATCTTCGCGGCAATAAGCCATATAGGGCTGGCCATGAACCCGGCTGGTGCTCAGCAATAAGAGACGTCTTGACATGGTGAGACTCCTTTTTGCTTCAGTTTACGCAGCGGCAGCCGGATTTGTCAGCCAGTTTGAAAGGATTGAAGCGGACTCAGCCCACCACAGGCGTGCTGTCGGCCTGCTGCACCTGATTGGGGTCACGCTGCAGCAGATCCTGCATCAGCTCAGCGTTCTGTACCAGCGGGGTATTGAGCTGATCGAGGACCTTGCGGTTGGGGTCCACTTTGACCACTTCGGGTGCGGTCACTTTGGGGTCCACGGGCACTTCGGCCCCGGTGATCACCAGCTGGGCTTTGGCCACAGCCGAGAGCTGGTCAATGCTGACCGCGTTAAAGTTCTGATCCGTAAACTGAATGCGATCGCTGTCGACCTGGGCAAAGGTAGCCAGGGCTGAGCCGTTGCGCACGCTGTCTTCAAAGGCGGCCGGGTCGGCCACGCCCAGCGCTTCGGCAGCGGCATCAAAGGCTTCGCGCCGGCCGCTGTTGAGCTGCTCGCTGAGATACTCCTGCAGCACCACCGCCGGGGCCCGGCCCGCCAGTGGCATCACAATATCTTCAGCACCCCGTGTGATCGGCGGTCCCACTTCAGGGCCAGCCACCGTGCTGACCGGCGGCAGGGGCTGGGTCTGACCCACCTCAAGCACGTCTTCCGGGCGCAGACCTTCGTCGTCAGCCATGCCCAGCTGCTCAGCGGGATCAATCAGACCGGGCGTGCTGGCCAGTTGCTCCAGCCGGGGATTATCGTTATCAAGGGTGTCCAGCTGATAATTTTTGTCGTATGCGCTGCCGCTTTGAATCCGGTTGTCCATGGTCGGGCCTCCTGAGGTTCTGATGGTCTTTGCTTATTATACCCAAAAACCCTTACTTTATCACGGTCGAAACCACCTGATAAATAAAGGGATGAAAATGTTTACCCTGTTTTCCAGCCAGATAGGTATTGATATCCTCTTCAATGGCTTTGATCAGGCTTTCAGCGCCCGGATATTTATAGGCCTGGGCTTTGTACACCGGGCGCATGCCGTGAAAACGGGATCTGGCCATTTCCATGGGGTTGATGCCCGGCTGAATGCCTTTGAGATCTTCAAAGCGCACGCTGAAGTCATGGCTCCACTTGCCCCGGCGCAGAATCTGGGTGGCTTCAAACTGCGGCAGGTTACACAGCCCGCCCTCAACCACCTTGCCTTCATACAGCTTCATCTGGTCAAAATAGCGTGAGAGGTCTTTATCAGCCAGCATCTCCAGCGGCAGATCGAGTTCTGAAATGGCCGTGGTGCGGCTGATCACCGGCCCGTCATGGCGGGGTTTGGCCTCAGGCATGACCGGCTGGATCATTTCGGGCTGGCGGGTGCTTTGCAGGGTTGAAATCGTGCGCACAGCGGGGGCGGCCGGGGGCGGCGCAGCCTGACGTGCCGCAGGAGCTTTTTTAGCAGCGGGGGCCGGCGCAGCAGGCGCTGCCGGGGGAGGCGCCGTGGGCACCTCCAGTGGTTTGAGGACCGGGGGCTGTGTCGGTTGCAGCGGCGGCACCTGGGGCGGGGCCTGCTTTTGGGTCAGGAGGTTATCATCCAGCAAGCCGCCCTTTTTTTTGCTGCCAAAAAGGTAATCGGTGGCGTCATTGACCAGGTTGTCGAGCTTGCCAAAGACGTTGTCGACTACTTTGCCCACCTTTTCGGGCACATAATCGTCCAGGTTTTCACCTTTTTTGGCCTCGGGTTTGGCGGCAGGCCGGGCCGCAGGCTGTTTGGGCGCATCCGGTTTGGCCCGGCTGAAGGAATCCTTATGGTACTCGGTAAATTCTTCTTCCATGGGGCTTAACGTCCGCCTCTTTCTTTGACAAAATCTGAGAGGTCTGCCATCTGGTGTTCCAGCGTCAGCTCTTCTTCTATATTATGGCGCTGGTAGTGCCCTTGCAAGGGTTCCAGCATCACAGCAGTCGCACCGTGCTCTCTTTCGTCTGCCGTGGCCTCATCGGTTTTTTGCACGGCAGCCGGCAGTTCAATGGCTTCCAGCGGGTTGCGGGGTTTGACCAGCGGTTCTTTTTTAACAAAATCCTCAACCTGCTCAAACAGACTGTTTTCGATCAGATGGCCTGCGCCGGTTTCCAGGCGCAACTGTACCGGCTCAAAAGCCGGTTTGTCGCGTTCAATGGCCGCTTTTGCCTGCTCTTTGAGCTTTTCATATTGTTTATCGTAAGCACTCCAGTCACTCAGACGGTTGCGGGTGGTCAGCAACTCACGGCTATAGTCCACCGAGAGCTGGCCCAGTTCCTCTTTGCTGAGATCTTTCAGCTGGACCGTATTGGGGGCCAGCTTGTCGTCTTCCAGCATCAGGGCTTCCAGGGCATCGGGCTCGCGTCCGGCATCCCCTTCGCCATCCAGCAGGCGCAGGCTCAGGCCCTTGCTGGTCTGCTCCACGGCATAGCGCTGAAAAGCGTTCAGCGTCAGGCGATCGCGCATCAACTCCTTGGCCAGGGCCCGCAGCACCATCGGCGGAAAGCTGACCCCACCGCCCTCAGACGAGAGCACATAACGGGCGTCTTCGCCCAGCAGGTCAAAATAGTCCTGGCGACGGGTGTCATCAATGCCGCTGGTCAGAAAGAACAAGACGTACCAGTAACACAGGTCCTTGAGAGCGTGACCATAGGTTTCTTCCTGCTGGGATTTGAGATGCGCCAGGCCCTCACAGATGCTGATACGGGCCCGCAGTTCGCGCTCTGAAATGCTCATCTGCAGACCTGAATAATTGGCAAAATCAATGGCGTGCTGCATTTCGTGCAGCAAAATCAGCTGCAGCAGATAAGCATCCTGCAGCGAAATTTCTGAAATACCCACATGAGGGCGCCGGGTTTCGGTGGTATAAGCCTGGGTTCCCAGGCCAAAATGGGTGGCGATATCGGAGTAAAAATTAAACCAGATTTTGCCCTTGTTCAAAAACGAGACGTTCAGCTGCAGGCGGGCCGTGGTGAGATCCACCAGCAACTGGTAACGGTGGGCACAGTTGGCCAGCAGCTCAGCCCGCTCATCGGGGTAAGCACCGGCAGCGGAGCCAAACTCATCGGCTTCGTGCAAAAACTCATAATACTCGTGCGTCTGGTTGGGGTTAAACTCAATGCACGGATGGTGAAAGCCCACCATCTGGCCCCGTAAATTGCGTTTCATGCTCTGTATAAAAAAATAGGCGGCAAACTCAGTACTTTCTGCTATGATAGCATATAGCCGTAACCTTTCTCCAGCAACAGGAACTTGCCTTATGAAGTCATCCCAGCCTCCCCGTCGCATCTTCTGTTCCCGGATGAACCAGGCCGCTGTTTATGTCTGACCCCAAAGACCAGATTCACTTCCAGCAGGGCCCGGTGGTGCCCGATGCCGGCATCTACCGCACCCCACTGCAAAACAAAAGCGGCAAAGATGAGGTGCTGCCCCAGGTCAGCAGCCGTATTCTGAACGCGCCGGCGGTCCAGCAAGCCTATGCCTCTTTTGGCCTCGAAGGCTTAAAATCGATGCTGCTGCAGGAGCTGGTGCGCCTCGACTGGCCCCAGCTGCAGGATGAAATGGCCCTGCTGGCCGAAGGGGCCAATGCCCACAAGGTGATCAAGCGCGGCATGCGGGCCACCAAAATTCTGGCCGCCCAGTGGAACGACGACCCCCGCCAGCCCGAAGAGGTGCGCCAGAAATGTGATTATATTTTTAACGCCATCTCCACCTTTGGCACGATTCAGATCGAAGCGCCCGAAACCGCCGCCAGCCAGATGAACGCCTTTGACGTGCAGTTTCCCACCCTCGGCCCGCTGGAACCCGTGGCTGCTGAAGCCGAACACAGCCTGCCGGCGGGCAGCGGCCTGCTGCTGATCACCGATCTGCAGGGGCATTACGAGCGCCTCGAAACCATGCTGCTCAACACCCAGATGGCCCAGCTGCGCGACGGCGTGCTGCACTGGACCGCTCCCGAAAACCTCTGGCTGGTGGTTGTGGGCGATATTTTTAACAAATCACCCTATTCCACCTGGGGCGATGGCGTGGGCTTTGACACCTATAAACTGCTCAAAACCCTGGAGCGCCTGATCAAAATCGCGCCGGAGCGCATTCTGCTCTCCTATGGCGCCCAGGATCTGGATCTGGCCACCCTGGCCGCCCTCTACCACCCGGTCAGCGGCTTTATGGGGGATCCGCTGGGCGTCAATGCCCAGGCCCAGGCCCTTCCGGCCGTGCTGAGCTTTATTGCCGGTACGGCCCAGCCTGACAGTCCGGACTTTGCCTGGGAATATCAGGCCGACAGCCAAAGCTTTGTGCTCAAAGAACACTATCAGGTGCAGGGCTTCCCCTATCTGGTGCTGCCCGAAAAGGACGGGGCACCCGATACAGGGCCTCTGGTAAGCTTTTATCAGGCTTTATACGAACGCCTGCTCAACCCCCAGACCGCCCAGCGCCCGCAAAACATCCAGCAGATTGACGCTCTGGCCAGCGGCCTGCTGCCGCCGCCGGGCGAAAACCTCAACCTGCAGAATCTGGCCACCTCCCTTGGACGCTGCCTGCACTACCAGGGCCTGCTGAGCGGCAGCGGGACCCTGACCTTTCTGCGCGAGCGTATTGCTGGCCTGCATGTGCTCAATACCGGTCAGAACGAACTCTTTGCCATGCACCCCGAGATTCAGGAAATGACCCTGGATATGCTGCACGTGCTCAAAGACCGCGGCAGCGATCACTGGGAGCCCCTGCCGCTGGATCTCTTTTTGCAGCAGTCGCGGGTGCTGGTGCAGCGCCGCATCGCTGCTGACAAATTAATGCAGCGCCTGCAGGCCCTGAAAATCACCCAGCTCAACGACTGGCTGGCCCTGCCCGAAAGCCATTTTTACAAGCGCCTGGTACAGATGCGCCAGCTGGCTCAGTGGGTGCCCGAAATCATTCCCAAACAGGATGAAAAGGGCTTTTGTGAGGCTTACCGCCAGCTGCGCTGGGAGCTGATCAACGAAGACAGCAGCGGGCTGGCGGGTTATGCTATCAACATGGACGGGGTCAGCCGTCGCGGAGAGCCTTTAATGCGTAAAATGGCTGATCTCGACGAACGCACGCGGCGTTCCTACGCCAAAACCTTTCTGATGGATCTCTTCCGCGAAGAGATTCAGACCCAGATGAATATTCAGCCTGAAGGCATTGTGATTGAATACCCCAACAGCCAGCAGCCCCTGCTGACCCTCTCCCTGCTGGTGGATGAATCAGTCGCGATTTATCGCGACCCCAAAGACAGCCTGCATATGCCCGTCAAACACGCCGCCTGGATTGAACGCCATTAAGCCCACACGAGGAACAGCATGGATCTGAATTTAAATGGTAAAACAGCCCTGATCACCGGGGGCAGCCGGGGCATTGGCAAAGCCATCGCCCTGGCCCTGGCCCAGCAGGGTGTACAGGTCTTTTTGAACTACCTGCGCAACAAAAAGGCCGCCGAAGCCGCAGCCGACGAAATCGAAGCCGCCAGCGGCCAGCGGCCCCTGCTCTTTAAAGCCAATGTTGGCGATCAGGAGAAGGTGCAGGCTTTGATCACCGAACTGAAAGAACACACCGACCAGATCGACTTTCTGATCAGCAACGCGGCCTCCGGGGTGCTCAAGCCGGGTCTGGAACTGACGCGCCGCCATCTGGAGTGGACCTTTGAAATCAACACCTACGCCCTGCTGTTTCTGGTGCAGGCTGCCCGTCCCCTGCTTCCCCAGGGCGCGCGGGTGCTGGCAATTTCGAGCCAGGGAGCCAGTCATGTGATCCCGGACTACGCCGCCGTGGGGGCCTCCAAAGCCGCGCTGGAATCCCTGGTGCGGCACCTGAGCGTGGAGCTGGCCCCTGAAGGTCTGCATATCAACGCGATTTCAGCCGGCGTGGTCGATACCGACGCTCTGAAACACTTTCCGGCCCGCGAGCAATTGATCAGCAACGCGGCCAGCCGCACCCCGGCAGGGCGCCTGACCACCCCCGAGGATGTGGCCAATGTGGCCCTGTTTCTGTGCAGCGATCTGGCCGAGATGATTCACGGCCAGACCCTGGTCGTCGACGGCGGTTATCGGATTCTGGCCTGAGACTGAAGGCGGACGCTACGGGCGTTTTATTGTATACTGAGCACGAGTAAACCCAAAGGATACAGGCATGGCAAAAATTCTGGCAATTGACGACGAAGCAAGTATTCTGGATCTGGTTCAGGCCTTTCTGGAAAACGACGATCATGAAGTGATTCTGGCCCATAACGGCCAGGACGGCGTCAGCCAAGCCCAGCGCTTTTTGCCCGATCTGATTATCTGCGACGTGCAGATGCCCGATCTGACAGGTTATGAGGTGTTGCAACAGGTGCGCGCCCACGAAGACCTGCTGCGCGTGCCCTTTGTCTTTTTGACCGGCCTCGACGATATGAAGCACCTGCGCCAGGGTATGAACCTTGGGGCAGACGACTATCTGACCAAACCGTTTACCTACAAAGATCTCAGCGAAGCCGTGCGGGTACGCATCGAAAAGCACCGGACCCTGACCGAACAATACGAAAACGAACTCAAAGCCGCTGACGACAAACTGACCCAGGCCCGCTACTTTGACGCCATCACCAATTTGCCCAACCGCGAAAAGCTGCGCGACAGCTTTTCAGCCCAGCAAACGGATACGGCCGTCTTTTCATGCAGTTTTGACGGCTTTGCCGCCCTGAGAAGCGAGCGCCCGGAAGCCCTGCTGAATGCCCTGCTCAAAGGGGCCGCCAATCGCCTGCTGAAGCTGATGCCCGAGCAGGTCTTTTACCCGGAAGCCAATCATTTTGTGCTGCTGCTGCCGGCCGAAAGCGGCAATCTGACCCTGCAGGCCCAGCAGGTGTTGGCCTGCCTCAACGACCCCTATAAAATCATGCAAAAAGAATGGCACCTGACCGCCAGCCTGGGCATTGCCCAGTCGCCTGCAGACGGGCATGAGCTGACCGACCTGCTTAAAGCCGCCAGCAGCGCGCGCCAGCGGGCCGAAGCCGCTGGCGGCAACCAACACGCCTTTTACGACTGAGACACACCCATATCAGCTTCACGGCCTTTAATCAGGGTCATGCCCTGGTTACCATTCGCATTGTTGTGTGACCAGGTGGCGGTGTCTGAATCCACCACCGTATAGGTTTCAGGCGGTAAAATCAGGCTGAGCTCAACATACCAGTAAGCATTGGGCACACCACCCTGACCGGGTCTGGTGCTTACCGGCCAGGGACCATAATAGGTGCCCTTGCTGTCCAGTAAAGCAAGTGTGCCACCGGGTGCACCCTGGGCATTATTCCAGTGATAGGTCTCCAGATAGGTGAGCTGGGTGGTCCGGGTCAGCGTAAAGCGGGTGGGCGAAATGGGCGTATTTTGGACGGCCAGAATGTTCCCATTTTCAAACAGCTGTTTTTCTTCACCCCACTGATTGGCTTCTGGCAACACAGGCTCAGACGCATCCAGCAGATAGCCCTTGACCTGTGTCATGCCCTGGTTGCCGTTGGCGCTGTTATGGGCCCAGCTGGCCGGGTCAGAATCCACCACGGTATACGTGCCTGCAGGCAGGTTCTGATTGGGCTCGGCCAGCCAGTAGGCATTGGGTACGCCCCCCTGACCAGGCCGGGTGGTCACAGACCAGGGACCATACATGGTGCCGTCTGCTGCACGCAAGCCAATCGTGCCGCCGGGCTTGCCCTGGGCACTGTTCCAGTGGTAAGTCTCCAGTTCGGTAATCCGTGCAGACTGGCTCAGGGTAAATACCGTGGGGTTCAGCGGCTGATTCTGGACAGCCAGAATATTGTGGTTTTCAAACAGCAAGGTGGCTTCAGGTGTGGGTTCAGGAACAACAACCGACAGCAACTGACCTTTGACCTGGGTCATGCCCTGATTTCCGTTGGCGCTGTTGTGGGCCCAGCTGGCCGGATCAGAATCCACAACCGTATAGGTGCCTGCGGGCAAATCCTGATTGGGCACGGCGATCCAGTAAGCATTGGGCACGCCCCCCTGACCGGGTTGAGTGGTCACAGGCCAGGGACCATACATGGTGCCGTCTGCTGCACGCAAGCCAATCGTGCCCCCGGGTTTGCCCTGGGCACTGTTCCAGTGATAGGTCTCCAGATGGGTGATTCGGGCCGACTGTGTCAGGGTAAAGGTGGTGGGATTCAGCGGCTGATTCTGGACGCCCAGAATATTGTAGTTTTCAAACAGCACAAGGGTTTCAGCACCGGGCTCAGGGCTGAGCTCCGGTGAAGGGGTGGGCATGGGTGTGGCTGTAGGCAGAGGCTCAGGGCTGACCGTGGGAACGGGCGTATCTGGTGTGGCCGTCGGCTCAGCTGTTGGCACAGGTGTCGGTGTCACGGGCAGTGCAGCCGTTGGAGAAGCGGTGGGCTCAGGACCGGGTGCAGGCGGCATGACTTCACCGGGCAGGGGGCAGGCTGACAGACCCAGACTCAGACTCAGACAGATGACCAGAGGGTATTTTTTTAACATTTTTTACTCCTAAAATTAATTTTTTGTGTTTTTTTAAATATCTGTTTCAGCCCCGATCCACCTGCAATTGCAAAAAGTGCGTTGAGCAAGAAATACAGGGGTCATAATTGCGGATGGCCTGTTCACAGGCCCACTGCAGGGCTTCGTCACTTTTATCGAGGTGGGCCGGCACAAAATGCCAGAGATCCTGCTCAATGATCTTCTGGTTCTGGGAGGTGGGCGGCACAATCCGGGCTTCCAAAATCTGGCCGCTTTCATCAATATTATAGCGGTGATAACAGATGCCGCGCGGGGCTTCGGTACAACCATGCCCCACGCCAGCGCGCAGTGGGGCACTCAGGGCAGCTGGGGTCTGGGAATCAGGCTGATAGGCTGCGATCAGGCGCAGGCATTCTTCAATGGCATACCAGGTTTCGAGGCTGCGCACCAGAATACTCTGAAAGGGGTTGTGACAACCCCGATGCAGGCCCTGCGATTCCGCTGCCGCCTGTACTGAGGGCGAAAGCTGCGCAAAGTTAAGGTTAAAACGTGCCAGGGGCCCGACAAAATACGCACTGGGACCCGTGCTGCCCTTGCGGAAGCCCTGCAGGGCCGTGGAGTAGGGCACGTGCTCCTCGTCAAAATGATCTTCAAAGGCCGAGACAGCAATAGCCAGACCCCGGCTGGAGTGCAGGTGGCCTTCGTGAATGGCGTATTCCTGTGGGTGATGCAGGGCCACATATTCATAGTCACGCTGAAAATCCGGAAAATCAAAACCGGATACCCATTCAAAGGTCTCACGGGCAGCCTGCAGGGCCCATTCCAGTTCGGGCTTGAGGGCCAGCAGCTCAGCACGGCTGGGCAGGCGGTAAAATCCGCCCACTTTAAGATTGATGGGGTGAATTTCGCGCCCGCCCAGCACGGTCATCAGGGTATTGCCAATTTTTTTGAGTCGCAGGCCGCGTTTGACCGCCTCCGGGGCCACCTTCGCCAGCTGAATGGCATCCGGAAAGCCCAGAAAATCAGGCGCGTGCAGCATATAAATATGCAGCACGTGGCTTTCAATCCACTCGCCACAGTAGATCAGCCGCCGCAACAGGCGCAGGGGCTCAGGCACTGTCAGGCCCAGAATGGCCTCCATGGCCTGAATGGCCCCCATCTGGTAGGCAATCGGGCAAATCCCGCAGATCCGGGAGGTAATATCCGGTGCTTCGCGGTAGTCACGGCCCCTTAAAAAGGCCTCAAAAAAGCGCGGCGGCTCAAAAATTTTGAGCTTGACATCTGTGACCTGCTGGTCACGGATCTCTAAAAAAAGCGCCCCTTCGCCCTCAACACGGGCCAGATAATCGACCTGAATGGTGCGCGGTGTGGCAGATTCTGTCATCAGGATTTTCCTTCCAGGGTCAGGTTCTGAAACGCAGGGGTCCCGGCATTAAAGCTGTGGTACAGGCGCTGGATTTCAGCTTCTGTGCAGCCGTGTGCCCACAGGGCCTGGCCCAGGGCCGCCAGATTTGGACCGGTACTGTCAGCAGGCCCAAAACAGCCATAACAGCCCCGCTGATACGCCGGGCAGATAGCCCCGCACCCGGCCTGGGTGATCGGCCCCAGACAAGCTGTACCCTGGGCGACCATCACACAGACCCGGCCGGCCTGCTTGCATTCAAAACAGAGGCTATGGGATGAGAGATTGGGACGGCGGCCATTGAGCAGGGCATTCAGCAGCTCCAGCAGCTGGGCCTTGTTAATCGGACAGCCCCGCAGCTCAAAATCCACCTGAACATGCTCGGCAATGGCGGTGGACTGGCCCAGGGTCTGAATATACGCCGGCTGAGCATAGACCACCCGCACAAAGGCGTCCACATCCTGAAAATTGCGCAGGGCCTGAATGCCACCGGCAGTGGCACACAGGCCCCCAGGGTCACCAGCAAACGCGACTGGGCCCGAATCTGCTGGATGCGTTCGGCATCGTGAGCGGTAGTAATCGATCCCTCTACCAGTGAGAGGTCATAAGGTCCGCCCACCACTGCCCGGCTGGCTTCCGGGAAATAGGCAATCTGCACGGCCTCTGCCAGCAGCAGCAATTCATCTTCACAGTCCAGCAGGCTGAGCTGACAGCCATCACAGGAGGCAAATTTCCAGACCGCCAGTTTGGGTGGATACATTTTAAACCTCCTTCAGAGCCAGCAGTCCGGCCACATCGGGCCAGGCAAAGACCGGTCCGTCTTTACAGATAAAATGGGGTCCGTATTGGCAATGACCACAAAAACCCAGAGCGCACTGCATATTGCGCTCCAGGGAGACAAAAATACGGGCGGGGGTCAGGCCCATTTCCAGCAGGCGCAAGGCACTGAAATGCATCATCAGCTCCGGGCCACAGATCATGGCCAGGCTGCGTTCAGGGGCAAAATCCCTGTCATCCGCCAGCTCCCGCAGCAAATCGGTGATCACCCCCACCTGCCCGCGCCAGCTGCGATCGGCGCTGTCAACGATCAGACGCAGATCAAGCTGGGATTCAGCTGCCCACTGCTCCAGCTCAGCCTTATAAAAAAGCTCCCGTGGATGGCGGTTGCCGTGCAGCAGCCAGACCCGGCCATAACGTTCCCGTTCAGCCAGCACGCTGTAAATCACCGGGCGCACCGGTGCCAGACCCAGGCCACCCGCCACAATCAGCAGATCCTGGCCCCGGGCCTGATCCAGGGGCCAGGCTGAGCCATAGGGGCCCCGCAAGCCCAGTGCGGTGCCTTCAGGTAAGCGGGCCAGGGCACGGGTCACCTGCCCCACCTCACGCACCGTAAAGGTTTGCAGCTCTGGCTGCAGCGGGGAGCCCGAAATGGAAATCGGCACCTCACCCACCCCAAAAACATAGAGCATGCTGAACTGACCGGGCGCAAAGGCCGGCAGCGGGCTCGGGCAGACAAAGCTGAAGGTGTTGTGATTTTCCTGCTGGCGCTGCTGCAAATGGCTGACCTGGGGCAGCATGGGATCCTGAGCGCTCATTTCAGCGCGGCCCGGTGCCATAGATATCCAGCAATTGCAGGCGGGTGAACTGCAGGCGATCCAGCATAATCCGGGCAAAGCGCTGCTGCATCTGATAACCCATCTCATGGTCGGCTTCACAGGCCGCCAGAAAGGCCCGCGCATCAAAACGGATCAGCTCAGCGGTTTCCAGTACATGGGCATCAAAATGCCATTTATGAGGTGGAAACAGCCAGGACCAGCCCACCAGATCACCCGAACGCAAAGTCTGAATGGTGATCGTTCCCCGCTGGGCGCTGTGAATTTCAAGGGCAATCACCCCCTGTTTCAGCAAGTAAAAGGCTTCTGCTTTACCGCCCAGCTGAAACAGACAGTCACCGGCTTCGCAGTAAATTTCATCGGCACAGCCCAGCAGGACGTCCAGAAAGCGGGGATCAAGATCTTTGAGGTAACGCTGGGTCTGTATCTGTTCACGGCTCACGGCCATTGGGGGTTTCCTCCATTTGATGCAATGTATCGCAGACTTCTGTTATATCAATGCCTACCGGGCACCAGCTGATGCAGCGGCCACAGCCCACACAGCCTGAACTGCCAAACTGCGCATACCAGCTGGAGAGCTTATGGCTCAGCCACTGGCGGTAACGGGATTGGCGGCTCTGGCGCAGGATCTGCCCGCCGGTATAGGTAAAGTCCTGATTAAAGCAGGAATCCCAGTGGCGGCTGCGGCTGGCTGTTTCACCATCCAGGCTGGTCTGATCTTCGGTGGCTGAGCAAAATCAGGTCGGGCAGACCATGGTACAGCTGGTGCAGGCCAGACAGCGCTCACCAAGTTCCTGCCAGAAGGCTGGCCGGGCAGCATACGCTGTCTGAATAGCCTCCCGGGCCTTTGGAAAATCCAGCTGGCGGCCCATCTGGCGGGCAGCCAGCTCCAGGGTCCGGGTTTCATCCGCCAGATCTGCAGGCGTGGCGGGTTGCAGCTGCAAGGCTTGCAGATAGCGCAAGCCCCGCGGTGAGCCACTGCGCAGCAGATAGTCAGGCAGAGCTGCTGCGTGAAGGCGTTCTGTTAAAGCCAGATCATAGCCCGGCCCGGCCGCTGGCCCGGTACCGGCAGACACACAAAAACAGGTGGCACCCGGCTCGGTACAGTTTACAGCCAGTATAAAGGCCTTTTCACGCCGCGCCTGGTAATGGGGATCTGCATAAGGCCCGCCCAGAAAAACCCGGTCCTGAATCTGAATCGCGTTCAGCTCACAGCCGCGTACGCCAATCAGAGCGTAGCGAGGCGCTTCGGGCGTGACAGGCAGTATTTCCAAACCGTCCGCGCGCCGGCACGCCTGAAACAGTTCCTGACGGGGAGGGTAGAGAAAATGCTTCCAGCTGGTGGGCCCCACGGTATAGCCAAAGAGGGCCTGATCTTCACGGGCTTCGGTGCGGTAAAAACCCTTCTCCTGGCGATCGGTCCAGCCTTCAGGCAGATCCGACACCGATTGCAGGGGCCCGTACACAATCACCCCCTGCTGCCACTGCGGGCCAATCAGGGTATAGCCATCGCGCAGCAAAAGCTCAAAAAGGGCCTGAAGCTGTGCACGATCAATAATACCAACCTGCGCTGCCATATTTTGCCTGTTTAGTGTCCAAGGTCTGAATCGGTTCAATCATGACAGCCTGAAAGCCCCTTTGCGATGACCCAGTTCAGTTCAAAAATTGAGCTGGATCAATTTTTTATTTCAGCCAGATTAAGGTTTGATGACTTTTGGCATGTTATACACAAACAACAGACCCTTACGGAGGCGTTTTTTATGTCCGCAATGCAGAGCCAGATTCTGGATGCCAATGAAGCTGTGGCCCGCGTGGCCTATGCCACCCATGAACTGATTGCCATTTATCCCATTACCCCGGCATCGCCAATGGCCGAATGGAGCGATACCTGGGCCAGCCAGCAGCAGCCCAATCTCTGGGGCGATGTGCCCCGGATCATTGAAATGCAAAGCGAGGGCGGGGCCGCCGGGGCCGTACACGGCGCGTTGCAGGCGGGCATGCTGACCACCACCTTTACGGCCTCCCAGGGCCTGCTGCTGATGATTCCCAATATGTATAAAATAGCCGGTGAACTAACCCCCATGGTCATGCATGTGGCGGCCCGCGCGCTGGCAGCCCAGGGCCTCTCGATTTTTGGGGACCACGGTGATGTGATGGCCGCCCGCAGCACAGGCTGGGGCATGCTCTGCAGCAATTCGGTGCAGGAAGCCCAGGATTTTGCCCTGCTGGCGCAGGCCGTCAGTCTGCGCAGCCGTCTACCCTTTGTGCACTTTTTTGACGGTTTCAGAACCTCCCATGAACTGAACCAGATTGCCCTGCTGCGCCCCGGCCAGATGCTCGAAATGCTGGATAAAGACGCTATCCGCGCTCACCGCCAGCGGGCCCTGAACCCGGCAGCACCGGTGATTCGCGGCACGGCCCAGAACCCGGATGTCTACTTTCAGGGCCGTGAAAGCGTCAACCCCTATTATCAGCAGGCCCCCGATATAATGCAGGGCGTGATGGATGACTTTGCCCGGCTGACGGGCCGGACTTACCGCTGCTACGAATACCACGGGGCATCTGATGCTGAGCGGGTGATTGTGCTGATGGGTTCAGGGGCTGAAGCCGTGCATGAAACCGTTGACGCCCTCTGTGCCAGGGGTGAAAAGGTGGGGGTTTTAAAGGTGCGCCTGTTCCGGCCCTTTGGGGCTGAAGCCTTTGTGCAGGCCCTGCCAGCCAGTGTGCAGCGCATCGCCGTACTGGATCGTTGCAAAGAATCCGGAGCCAGCGGTGAACCCTTGTATCTGGACGTGCTGCAGGCAGTCAGCCGCCATGCCAGCCTGCGGCCAGAGGTTATTGGCGGGCGTTATGGCCTGGGCTCCAAAGAGTTTAACCCGGCCATGATCAAAGCGGTCTTTGATGAACTCCTGGTCCCCCAGCCGCGCCAGGGCTTTACCATCGGCATTGAAGATGATCTCTGCCAGACCAGCCTGCCCTTTGACCCCGACTGGCAGATTGAGCCCGAGAACGTCTACCGGGCCCTCTTTTATGGTCTGGGCTCAGATGGGACGGTCGGGGCCAATAAAAACACCCTCAAGATCATTGGCGAAAGCACAACACAGTGGGCCCAGGGCTATTTTGTCTATGACTCCAAAAAAGCCGGAGCCCAGACCATTTCACATCTGCGTTTTGGCCCCAGCCCGATCCGGTCCAGCTACCTGATTCAGAAAGCCCATTTTATCGGCTGCCACCAGCCGGGCTTTCTGACCCAATACGAGATACTCGATAAGGCCCTGCCCGGTGCGGTCCTGCTGCTCAACACCCCCGAAGGGCCAGACAGCGTCTGGGAGCATCTGCCGCGCAGCGTACAGACCCAGATTCAGGCACTGCAGCTCAAATTCCATGTGATCGACGCCCACAGCGTGGCCCGTGAGGCCGGTCTAGGCCATCGCATCAACACCATTATGCAAACGGCCTTTTTTGCGATCTCCGGTGTGCTGCCCCGCGATAAAGCCCTGGACAAAATCCGCACGGCCATCACAAAAACCTATGCCCGCAAGGGGCCTGAAATCATCGCCCAGAACCTGCAGGCGGTAGAGGCCGCCCTCAGTCATCTCTACCCGGTCGACTGGCAGGGCAAAACCCTCGGCCAGCGCGAGCGCCCTCTCACGGTGGCGGCAGATGCCCCGGCCTTTGTGCGTGAAGTGACCGCCTGTCTGCTCAGTGGTCAGGGCGATCGGCTGCCCGTCAGTGCCCTGCCTGCTGATGGCACTTGGCCCAGCGGCACGAGTCAATACGAAAAACGCAATCTGGCCCATGAGATCCCGGTCTGGGATCCGGATGTCTGTATTCAGTGCGGCAAATGTGCAATGGTCTGCCCTCATGCCGTGATCCGCATCAAGGCCTATCCGGAGGCCGAACTGGCCCATGCCCCCGCCAGCTTTAAGGCCACTGCGGCCAAAGACCGCGAATGGCAGGATCTGCGCTACAGCATTCAGGTGGCCCCCGAAGACTGTACAGGCTGTGAGCTCTGTGTGCAGGTCTGTCCCGCCAAAAACAAGTCCGTTCCACGCCTGAAGGCCCTCAACATGGCCCCCCAGGCCGCCTTATTGGAACAGGAAAAACACAACTGGGACTTCTTTTTAAAGCTGCCGGAGCTCCCCCGGGAACGCATACATGCCGGCCAGATCCGTCAGCAACAGGTCATGCAGCCCCTGTTTGAATTTTCCGGTGCCTGTGCCGGCTGCGGCGAAACCCCCTATCTGAAGCTGCTCAGCCAGCTCTTTGGCGATCATGCCCTGATTGCCAATGCCACCGGCTGCTCGTCGATTTACGGCGGCAATCTGCCCACCACTCCCTGGACCCATACTGCCGAAGGACGCGGCCCGGCCTGGGCCAACTCCCTGTTTGAAGACAATGCCGAATTTGGGCTGGGCCTGGCCCTGGGCCATCAGCAGAAACAGACCAGCGCCCGGCAGCTACTTGAAATGCTGGCCCCCCAGCTGAACGGCGAGCGAGTGGCCTTGCTGCTGCAGAACCCCCTGGCCGATGCCGCTGATGTCTATGCCCAGCAAGCGGCCATTAAGGACCTCAAAGCTGAGCTGAGGGCTTTGTCTGACCCCCTGGCCAGAGAGTTACTGGCCCTGGCCGATGCCCTGGGCAAAAGCTCAGTCTGGATCGTGGGCGGCGACGGCTGGGCCTACGATATCGGGTTTGGCGGGCTGGATCATGTGCTGGCCAGTGGTGAAAACGTCAATATTCTGGTGATGGATACCGAGGTCTACTCCAATACCGGCGGCCAGACCTCCAAGGCCACGCCCAAAGGTGCAGTGGCCAAGTTTTCAGCGGGCGGCAAGGCCCTGGGCAAAAAAGATCTGGGCCTGATGGCCATGAGCTATGGTCATGTTTATGTGGCCTCCGTGGCCATGGGGGCCAAAGATGAGCACACCTTAAAGGTTTTTCTGGAGGCCGAAGCCTATCCCGGTCCTTCGCTGATTATTGCCTACAGCCACTGTATTGCCCACGGCATTAATATGCGCCAGGGCTTAGAGAGCCAGAAGCTGGCCGTCAAGAGCGGCGAATGGTTGCTCTACCGTTACGACCCCCGCCGCCGGGATACTGGCCAGAACCCCCTGCAGCTCGACAGCAAGGGCCCCCAGGGACGCCTGGAAGACTATCTGCAGGATCAAAACCGTTTTAAAATGCTCTTTCACAGCCAGCCAGAAGCGGCCCAGCGCTTTTTAAAAGAACACCGGCAGGAGCTCGGTAAACGCTGGGCCTTGTACCAGCATCTGGCCCAGCCTGTTGAGCAGGCGCACCCCACAGAAAAAGGAGCTTCTCAGAATGCCTGATTTACGCACAGAGTATCTGGGGCTGCCCCTGCGCAGCCCGCTGGTGGCCTCTGCTTCACCCCTGGGTGAAGATCTGGAGAATATCCAGAGACTGGCTGAAGCAGGGGCTGCAGCCATCATTCTGCCCTCCCTGTTTGAAGAGCAAATCCTGCACGAACGCCAGGCCCATCTGCACTACCTGGACTATGGCAGCGAAAGCCATGCCGAGGCCCTGAACTATGTGCCCAGCGCCACCGCCCAGCAGAGCCTGATTGGCCCGGAACATGCGCTGCGACATCTGGAGGCCGCCAAAGCCGCCGTAGAGATTCCGATCATTGCCAGCCTCAACGGCCATACCCCCGGTGGCTGGTGTGACTATGCCCGCCGCTTTGAAAGCGCCGGGGCTGACGCCCTGGAGCTGAACATTTATCATATTCCCGCCCTGAGCGAGAGCGGAGCAGAGGTTGAAGCCCGCTATCTGGAGATTGTGGCCGCCGTGCGTGCCAGCATTCAGATTCCCCTGGCCGTCAAAGTCGGCCCTTATTTCAGCAGTCCGGGCCATATGGCCTGCCGCCTGGCCGACGCCGGCGCCGATGGCCTGGTACTGTTTAACCGCTTTTACCAGCCGGATATCGAGCTGGAAGCGCTGGATGTCAGACCCCGGCTGGTGCTGAGCCAGCCGATCGACAACCGCCTGCCCATGACCTGGATTTCACTGCTCTATGGCCATGTCAAAGCAGATCTGGCCGCCACCAGTGGCATTCACAGCGTGGAGGACGTGGTCAAGCTGTTGATGGCAGGAGCCAATGTGACGCTACTCTGTGCACTGCTGTTTAAACGCGGTATCGGTGCGCTGCAGGTGTTGGAGCGGGAGCTGCAGGACTGGCTCGAAGATCATGAATACGATTCTGTGGCCCAGCTGCGGGGCAGCATGAGCCAGCTGAACTGCCCGGACCCGGCGGCCTTTGAGCGGGCCCAGTACATGAAAACCCTACAAAACTTTGTGCCCCGCAGTGAGAAGCCTTTCTATTACTAACGCACAGCAGTGGCAGCTGCAGATTGAAGGTACGGTTCAGGGCCTGGGCTTCCGGCCCTTTGTCTACCGGCAGGCGCAGCAACTGGAGCTGACAGGCTTTGTCTGCAATTCAGCCAGCGGCGTTACAATCTGCGTGCAGGGCTCTGAAGAGCGGCTGCAGGCCTTTGTCAGCGCCTTACAGCACGCAGCCCCGCCCCTGGTCGCTTATCAGCGCTTTGAGATCCGGCGCGAAGCCCTCAGCAAGCAGCCTTTCAGCCGCTTTGAGATCCGTGCCAGCACGGCAGCTCAGGGCCAGCCACCCCGGGCCCTGATGCTGCCCGATCTGGCCAGCTGCCAGACCTGTGTGGCCGAGATCTTTGAGCCCGGCAATCGCCGCTTTGGCTATGCCTTTACCAATTGCACCGACTGTGGCCCGCGCTACAGCATTATTGCGGGGCTGCCCTATGACCGGCCCCGCACCAGCATGAAGGATTTTGCCCTCTGTGCAGCCTGTCTGGCAGAATACCAGAACCCGGCAGATCGCCGCTTTCATGCCCAACCCAATGCCTGCAGGATCTGCGGCCCACAGCTCAGCTGGCATGACCACAAAGGGCAAAAGCTGGCCGCAGGGGATGCGGTACTGCCCCTGGCCCTGCAGGCCCTGGCGGAGGGACAGATTCTGGCCCTCAAAGGCCTGGGCGGGTATCAGCTGATCTGCGACCCCCGGCGCAGTGACAGCCTGCAGCGCCTGCGGCAGGACAAGGGGCGGGAGGCCAAACCCTTTGCCCTGATGCTACCCGATCTGGCGCATGCCAGACGCTATGTGGCGGTCTCAGAACTGGCAGACAGAACCCTGCGCAGTCCCGCCGCCCCGATTGTGCTGCTGCCCATGCTGGCTGGCGGCCTGCAGGATCTCAGCCCCGCGGTGCTGGGCGCTGCCGAAAGCCAGCACAACCCCCGCCTGGGCCTCATGCTGCCCTATAGCCCCCTGCACCATCTGCTGCTGGCCGCCTGGGGCCGCCCCCTGGTGGTGACCAGTGGCAACAGGGCTGAAGAGCCCATGATCTATCAGGATCAGGCTGCTTTTGACACCCTGGGAGACATTGCCGATGCCTTTGTCAGCCACAACCGCCCGATTCTGCGGCCGGTGGACGATTCAGTGGTTCAGCTGGTAGCCGGACAGGTCCAGATCCTTCGCCGGGCGCGGGGCTATGCCCCCTTGCCCCTGCCTTTTGTCCACACCGATCAGGATCTGCTGGCGCTGGGCGGTCACCTGAAAAACACCATCGCACTGGTGCAGGCTGGCACAGGCCAGGCCCTGCTGAGCCAGCATCTGGGTGATCTGGACGGGCCTGCCAGCCGCCAGCTCTGGCAGCAGACCGTGCAGGAACTGCCACAGATTTACGCCCTGCGCCCGGCAGCCCTGGCCCATGATCTGCACCCGGACTACGCCAGCAGCCAGGCTGCTGCGGCCCTGAGCCGGGCATATTTTGACGCCGTACCCTGCGTGGCCGTACAGCACCACAGGGCGCATGTGCTGGCCGTGATGGCTGAACACAGCCTCAGCGGCCGCGTACTGGGCTTTGCCTGGGACGGGGCGGGTCTGGGCCCTGATCGCCACAGCCTCTGGGGCGGTGAATGCCTGGGCCTGCACAAAAACGCCACCGAGCACCTGGGCAGCTTTTGCCCCTTTGCCCTGCCCGGCGGCGAAAAGGCGCTGCGCAAACCCCTGTATATCGCCCTGGGCTGGCTCTATGCCCGCCACCAGGCCGGGCTGTTTGCACCACAAAGCCTGCCTCCGGCGGCACAGGGCGCTGCACAGGCCCTGCTGGCACGGCTCAGTCCGGCGGAGCGGCAGCTGCTGCCACAGCAACTGGCACGGCAGCTGAATACCCTTCAGACTAGCAGCGTGGGACGCCTGTTTGACGCTGTGGCAGCCCTGCTGCTGGGCTGTGTGCACAGCCGTTTTGAAGGCGATGCCGCCATGCAGCTGGAGTTTCTGGCCCGGCGCGCTGATGCAGCGTCCCGTGATGCTGGCAGAGCCTATACCCTGCCGCTGCAGCACAGCCCGGCGGGTCTGCTGCAGCTTGACAGCCTCAGTCTGCAGGATGCGATCGTGCAGGATCTGCAGCAGGGCACAGCAAAGGAGCTGATGGCCTGGCGCTTTCACCAGAGCCTGGCCCAGGGTCTGCTCCAGATGGCTGACGCCTTGCAGACCCGCTGGTCCTGCCGACAGATTGTGCTCAGCGGGGGCTGCTTTCAGAACAGCCTGCTGCTGGAGCTGAGCCTGCACACCTTGCAAAACGGGGGCTATACGGTATACTGGCCCCAAAGAGTCCCCCCCGGTGATGGCGGGCTGGCTCTGGGTCAGCTGCTGGCACTCTGGCAGAACCAGCAAGCCCCATTGAGTCCATTTGAAGGAGGCCCCCATGTGTCTGGCCTTGCCCGGTGAAATTCTGGAGATCCTCGACCCTGAAGACCTGCTGCGTCCGGCCCGTGTCAGCTTTGACGGGGTCTGCAAAACCATCTGCCTGGCCTATGTGCCCGAAGCCCGGGCCGGGGATTATGTGCTGGTCCACGTGGGCTTTGCCCTGACGCGCCTGGACGCCGGTGAAGCCGCCCGTATCCGTCAGAGCCTGACCGAGGCCCTCGATCTGGAGGCCCTGATCAAAGAGGAGCTGCTGCATGAAAGCCCTGAGTGAATACCGGGACCCGGCGGCCATTCTGCGCCAGGCCGGGGCCATGGCCCGCCAGGTCAGCCGTCCCTGGACCCTGATGGAAGTCTGTGGCGGCCAGACCCACAGCATTGTGCGCCACGGGCTGGATCAGCTTCTACCCCCTGAAATCACCCTGCTGCACGGTCCCGGCTGCCCGGTCTGTGTGACCCCTGTTGCCCTGATCGACCAGGCCCTGGCCCTGGCCAGCCAACCAGAGATCATCTTTTGCACCTTTGGCGATATGCTGCGCGTACCGGGCTCCAGCGGGGACCTGCGCCAGGTCAAGGCCCAGGGCGGCGACGTACGCATGGTCTATTCACCCCTCGATGCCCTGCAGCTGGCACAGCAGTCCCCCCAGCGCCAGGTGGTCTTTTTTGCCGTGGGCTTTGAAACCACCGCTCCGGCCAATGCCATGGCGGTGTATCAGGCGGAGCGGCTGGGCCTGGACAATTTTTCGGTGCTGATGGCCCATGTGCTGGTACCGCCAGCCCTGGAAGCCATTCTGGCAGCACCGGACTGTCGGGTGCAGGGTTTTCTGGCTGCAGGCCATGTCTGTACGGTGATGGGCCTGAACGCTTATCAGGAACTGGTGGACCGACACCGCCTCCCGATTGTGGCCACAGGCTTTGAACCCCTGGATATTCTGCAGGGCATTGCCCTCTGCCTGCAGGCCCTCGAAAACGGCCAGCCCGCTCTGATCAACCAGTATGCCCGGGCCGTACAACCTGAAGGCAACCCCCACGCCCGCGCCCTGATGCAGACCGTCTTTGCGATTGCCGACCGCGAATGGCGTGGCATGGGCGAACTGCCCGCCAGCGGGCTGGAGCTGCAGGCCCGCTACGCCCATTTTGACGCCCGCCAACGCTTTCAACTGCCAGACAGGGTCAATCCCCCGACTGGCCCCGGCCGCTGCCGCAGTGGCGAGGTACTGCAGGGCCGTATCAAGCCCGGTGAATGTGAAGCCTTTGGCCGCGACTGCAGCCCGGAGCACCCACTGGGGGCCACCATGGTCTCCAGCGAAGGAGCCTGTGCGGCTTATTATCTGTATCGGAGAAACACTCATGTCTGAAGCCGCCTTTTATTGCCCCCCGCCCTGGCCCGCCGGGGAACAGATTCTGCTGGCCCATGGCGGCGGAGGGCGCCTGATGCAGCAATTGATTCAGAATCTGATTCAACCCAGCTTTGCCAATGAATTGCTGGCCGAGGGCCATGACGGGGCCCGGCTGCCGCTGCAGACAGCCCTGAACCAGAGTCCCCTGGGCCAGCTGGCCTTCACCACCGATGCCTATTACTACAGCGAGGAATTGCAAAATTTGTTCTGAAAAGCAAGGCGTCGCTTGCGGT